>JBKJKS010000078.1:0-10801 GCA_046597295.1 Saprospiraceae bacterium | reverse complement strand
AACAACACCATCCTGCGGACGGGCGTGGCCAACTTCAGCGATGCCCTGGAGATCAACAACAAGGCCAACCTGATCAACTACAACCGCCTGTACAACGGTATTGTGTCGCTGAAGCAGGTGGTGGGTAACAACCTGTTCTCGATCAACGCTTCGGTCAACTACGCCAACGTGCGCCGCCGCGTGCCCGACTACCGGATCGTCAACTACACGAAGACGCCGGATTTTGAAGAGTTCCGCCTGGTACCCGGCGATTTTTTCAACACCAGCAGCGGACGCTTCCTCTCGGATCTGCAGGAAAGCCTGTACGGCGGCAACCTGGAGCTGGCCAAACAAATCAATGGCTCCAAAGTGAAGACAGAACTGAAATTCGGCGCGTTCTACCAGGAGCGGGATCGTTCTTTCTACGGCCGCAGCTTCGTTTACAACGGCGCGGCACCGGCGGCGACGCTCAACCCGGCCATCGACCTGGGCAACCAGAATATTGATGCAAATCGACTTTACCTGCTGGAGAAGACGTCGGACGATATTGGTTATTACGACGGCAAATCCAAGTTGAACGCCTATTACGCCATGGCCGACCAGCGTTTCTTCGAGAAATTACGGGCCGTGTACGGCGTACGCTACGAAGATGCCGATATTCAGGTGACTAATTTCAAGACGGTGGGCGACGTGGCCAGGATACAGGAAGATGTGTTTCTGCCGTCGGTCAACCTGGCCTACTCGCTCTCGCAAAAAATCAACCTGCGGGCGGCTTACTATGCCTCGGTCAACCGGCCGGAGTTTCGGGAGTTAGCACCCTTCGCGTTCTTTGTTTTTGACAAAAATGCCGATATTAAGGGGAACATCGACTTGAAAATTGCGCAGCTGAATAACTATGACCTGCGCTTTGAATTTTACCCTTCCGGCAGCCAGGTGATTTCGGCCGGCGCTTTTTACAAGACTATCGCCAACCCGGTGGAGTTCAGCATCGACATTTCCCAGCCCTTTACCACGTTTACGTTCGAGAACGAAAAATCGGCCACGATCTACGGGCTGGAATTCGAAGTCAGAAAGAACCTGGACTTCATCAGCGAGGCTCAAATCTTCCAGGATATTTCCTTCTTCACCAACCTGGCCCTCATCAAATCGACGCTGGATTTCGAGGCCGGTACGCAGTCCAAACTGAACCGCTCTTTACAGGGCCAATCGCCGTATGTGGTCAACGCCGGAATACAGTATGAAAACGCCGACAACGGCTGGTTTGGCAGCGCGGTGATAAATCGCGTCGGTCGTCGGATCGCCTTCGTGGGGGTGGATCCCAAATTTGGTGATACCCGCCAGGACATTTTCGAGGCGCCGCGCACCGTGGTGGACCTGCAACTGGGCAAAAACATCGGTAACTTCAACCTGAAGCTCACGCTGGGTGACCTGCTGCACCAGGACCAGACTTTTTATCAGGATACGGACAGCGACGGTAAATTTTCGGAGACCAGCGGCGACCGGCAGATGTTCCGCTACACCAATGGCTTCAGCGCCAGCCTGAGCGTCGGGTACACGTTTAAAAAACGGACGCGGTCCACCAGCCTGGCCAGCGATACCGCAAACTGATATCACCTTGGTCCATAAATAAACAGCATACATAAAGTGCTGTTTTTAAAGAGCCTGTCTTCGCCTGTTGTTTATGGTCTACCATATGCGATGGCCGCCGGAGACAGGCTTTTAATGTTTTCGTAATGCCCGCTTAACACCCAGTTAATATGGCCGGCCGAAATTTGCGGGCAAACAACACCACTACTTCACACGAACTAAATCATTTGCTTAAGATGAAAAGGAATTTACTCTTTTTGTGCGGAATGCTTTCCGTTATGTCTACGATGACCCTGTCAGCCCAGACGGATTTTAAATTTATCAAGACCAGCTACGTCGGCGCCCTGAGCGCGGATGCTTCTGCCGACTGGACCAAGACCTGGACCAACTTTGATCCGAAAACGACCAACTACCCCGCTCCAACGGACCTGACGACCTTGGATGGTACGGCAGGATCTTTACCGGTACCAGGGGTGAAAGATATCACCGGCACCCTGACGCTGGACGCTACCAAAACCTACCTGCTGAAAGGCCTGGTCGTGGTGCGCAGCGGTGGCAAACTCGTCATTCCTGCCGGCACGATCATCCGCGCCCAGGCTGACCTGAGCGTGACGCCGAAAAACTATGCTTCCATTATCGTCGAGCGCGGCGGACAGATCGAGGTGCTCGGTACAGCCGCCAGCCCGGTGGTCATTACCTCGGCCAAGGCCGCCGGTGCCCGCGATCGCGGCGACTGGGGTGGCCTGGTCATCGCCGGTCGTTCCAACCACAACCTGCTGAACGGTACCACCAATGACAACGTGCAGCTGGAAGGGTTCAACACCATTTCTTTCGACGCCAACCTGGCCAGAATCGGCGGTACCATCCCCAATGATAACTCGGGCATTGTCCGCTACCTGCGTATCGAATTCGGTGGCCTGGCCTTCGAAGCCAACCGCGAGGTGAACGGCCTGACGCTGGGCGCCGTGGGCGCCGCAACGGTCGTTAACCACGTCCAGGTTTCCTTCGGCGGCGACGATGCCTTCGAATGGTTCGGCGGCACGGTCAACTCCTCCTACCTGATCGCTTACAAAACCACGGACGACGATTTCGATACGGACAATGGTTATTCCGGCAAGAGCCAGTTCGGTATTGGCGTAAAGGATACGGCTTACTATGATCTGTCCTACGCCGCTGCTTCGGGCAGCTCGACTTCGGAAGGCTTCGAAAGCGATAACGAAGCCACGGGTACGGCTGCGGTAAAGCCGTATACCAACGCTATTTTTTCCAACTACACGATGCTCGGACCAGTCTACGTCGGTGGCACCTACGCTTCGCTGAACTCGACCTCCAGAGCCGCTTTCCGTCGTGGCGCCCGTATTCGCCGTAATTCCAGCCTGCGCATTGCCAACAGCATTTTCATGGGCTACCGCAACTTCCTGCTGATCGACGGCGACAGCAGCCTCCGTAACACCAACAACCCGGCGCTGCTGGCCCTGGTGACGCCCAGCACCCCCGTGGATCCCATCACCAAGCAGATCTACTTCTCCAACAACCTGATCGTGAACACCAATGTCGCCTTTACCAGCATGACGGATACCGTGGCCAACGGCCTGGTGGAAGTCGCCCGTGCCAAAGGCTCGCTGGCCAAACTGCTGGCTTTGGACGCCTGGGTGAAACTCTCCGGCTTGCTGGCCAACAACATCAATCCGGTGGCTTATGTCAGCGGCAGTGTTCTGGTGAACCCACTGGCCACTTCTACCACCCCGGACTTCCGTCCCGTGGCTGGTTCCCCAGCCCTGGCCGGCGCCAACTTTGACGCTAATCCGATCTTCGCCAACCTGGTACCGATCCGCGACATCGATGCTGCCCTGGCGGCGCCGATCTACCCGAACCCGATCTCCAACGGCCAGCTACAGTTCGGTCGCCTGGTGGCTGCGTATGGTATTTTCGACGTGAAAGGCCAGCTGGTCAAGTACGGTTTCAACGCCGACCACGCCGACATCGACGGTTTCGCCACCGGTATTTACTTCATCAAGTTGGACGGCAAAGTGCAGAAGTTGGTCGTCGAGTAAGACTCGGCCATAGTTTGATTAAAATCCAATGAAAAATACGAGCGCCGCCCCGGGAAACCGGGGTGGCGTTTTTTTTATGGACCGCGCCATTTATTGCACGCTATAGTACTTACCGGCCTTTTACTACACAGAACCTTATCTTTCGACAGGCCTGGAATCGCCTTACTTTGTATTGTATTTATTCTTATTGCTGAGTAATGCGAATAATGAGTTGAACTTATGAACGGTCGACCAGCAGGTGCAAAATTTGACAACTTTTAAAAAGTTGTCAAATTTATATAAGTCAAATAGACTTTTTGCACTGGTATTTATAGAGGATTATACTAATGTTGTGTCATTCAGAGCCGTAGGCGTGGAATCCGAGGCCGAAGGCCGAGTAATAAGATAAGAAAAATTCGGGCTACGCCCTCGGATTCCACGCTGACGCTCTGAATGACACAAGATAAGTAATTTATTATCAACATCGCAACAAGTCAAATGATTGAATTATTGAATTGAATCCGATGGAGCGCCAGCGACTGAATACACTCGCTGTTGTTTTTGGCAAATCGTTATAGTATAACTAGTTCGTCGAATCACGTAGGGGCACTGTAGCGTGTGGATCATTCCAAAAAAGTTCTTATTTCTACTCTTCTATGAAGTGACCCAGAAGTGAATGAGCGCCTGCTATCATATTCAGATCGAGGTGTGATTTTGCTCTTATCTATTCCATAAATGGAAAGCAATGTTTCGATTTTCATAGCTTTAAAAAAGGAGTCCTCTACATCAAGTTCTCCTCCTGTATTATAAACTATTACTGCTATACTGCTATATTTTAAATAATCAATGCGTTTTACAAAATTTTCAAATACAGGTATGTCTCCTTTTGCCACCTCGTTCGTTTCATTATTAAACGCTATTACTTTGGTATACGAGGCAACAATAGTATTCCCCACGTTGTTTGCGTTTTTATCGAAAATGCTCTTATGTATTGTTTTATTGGTTTCACAAGAAAACAATAATAACAAACCAATAAAAACAGCTAGTACTACCTTTTGAGTGATCATGTCATGCAGAGCGTAGCGTGGCACCTAAGGGCGTAGCCAAAGATAATCACTGGTTTCTTTATGGATCGGCCTTCGGCCTCAAATGCCATGCCTACGGCTCGGCATGGTAACCTCCGTGATCGAAATTATAGAAAGTTTTATCACTTACAAAATACTGTCCGGTGTAGTGGCCGTACCCATCCCTTCCATCCGTATACCGAAAGGGTATAACCGAATGATTCGATTAGCAAACTGGATCCGATTGTCAGCGTCTTGCTATAAGTCGCTGTTCACCTCCCTGTCTTTTCGGCGGCTGAACCCGCCGGTACAACACTAGCGCACCCGCAGCGTTTGCCCCAGGCGGATGTTATCGTCGGTCATGTTGTTCAGTTGCTTCAAGCGCGCCACCGACAGGTTGTACTTTCGCGAGACATTAAACAGGGTATCGCCCTTCACCACCAGGTGGTAACCGGCGGCGGCGGGCGGGGCGGGCGGGAGGACGGTCGGCGTCGGTTGCAGGCCGCCATTGCCCGGCTGCGGTACGGGATCGCTGGGATAAGGCAGGTCGCTGGTGGACGGCTTGTTGCTGGGGAATGTCGGCGTGGGTTTGGTAGCCGGTGGCTGGGTGGTGCTCTGGTTCCCCCCGATCTCGAAGAGTTCCTCGTCGTTCACCGTACTTTTGCCGGGATTGGGCGGCTGGACGACCGGCACGTTCGGGTTCGGATTCACTGGGGTACCGACTACAGTACTGGCATCGCGCAGCACCACATTGTCGCCCTTACGACGGGCGCCTTTGAGCATGATTTTCTCGCCGGAAGCGGCTTCCTGTCCGTTGCTCATGCCGTTGCGATCGAGCAGTTTTTTCAATTGTAGCCCGTAGAGCTGTGAAATATCGAACATCGTCTGGTCATCCCGTACAAAGTGCTCGTTGGCGCGTCCACGCCAGCGTTCGCGTTTGGCCTGGATAAAAATGCGGGTATTTTCCTTCAGTCTGATGCCGGGTGTATGGCCGCGATCATTATAGTCGGCTACTTTCAGGGTATTCAGGCGGTATAATTTGGCGATGTCGTCGAGGGTTTCGCCCGGACGGGTCAATACGACCTTCACGTCGTTTACCCGGCCAATCCGCTGGGCGGGTGGAAGGACGGGCACGTTGGGGTTGATCGGATCGGGCGGCGTAGTGCCATTGGGACCGGTAGGTTTCGGCGTAGACGGATCCGGCTGCACCCCGGCGGTCGCATTGGGCCGGTCGTATTCGTAGATTTTAAAGCGTTCGATGATGTCGATCAGCTGGGTCGCGTACGTTTGCGAAGTAGCGTAACCGGCCGATTGCAGGCCGCGCGCCCAGGATTTGTAATCGGTCTTGTCCAGATTGAACAGGAAACCGTAGCGGTTGTATTTCTTAGGATCGCGCAGGAACTCCCCATGATCGTGAAAACCCTCGAACACACTGTTGTAAACCCGGAAGCAGGATTTAATCGGTTTGCCGTCGGCGTCGCGGTCGTCGTCCTGTTTGTAGAACGTCCGGCCGGTCCAGCCACCCGCGCACTTGATACCGAAGTGATTGTTGGCGTTCTGGGCAAGATCGCTTTGTCCGGCAGCGCTTTCGATCAGGCCCTGGGCGAGGATGATACTGGCCGGAATGCCGCCCCGGTTCATTTCCATCACCGCCGCATCCTTGTAGGTTTTGATATAATCCTGTTGGGTGGCACTGGGCATGGTACTGTAACTATAGGTAATCGGTTTGGCATCTGAGGACGATTCCGCTGCCTGGTCCGCCCGTCGGCGTTGGTTGCTGGAAGGCCGGGGCTGCGACGATTTAGGGGTGGAAGCCTCGTCTCCGCTGCGTCCGCGCCGGTTGGCGGGTTGTGTGCCAGCCGATTGTTCAGTGGCCGTCTCCTCACCGGTGGAGGCTTGAGGGGTTTGGAAAACGCTGCAACTGTCTAACACGCACCAGAATAGCAAGGCGAACAACAGAAAAAGCGGGGAGGGCACAGATGGACGCATAGTCATAAGGTTTAAGTTCAAAACTGCAATGATAGTTTTTGGTCGCAAATTAACGCCATTCCGCGCAAAGGTATTTCGTAGCGTTGCCGGGGAAATATGCGCCTGACCACCCGCTGTTCCGGGCAGAACAAGGAGCACTCCATCAAAACAGTCCGGAAGCCGGGATTTTTCTACTCTACCAAGGGCGCTTCCGCGACTTGCAGTACTACTTTGTCGGGATTGCCGCTGTGGTGCACATAGGCCACCACGTGGCAATGTTCCGCGCGGAGTGCATCGGGCAGAATGATCGAATAGGTTTTTTTCACCAGGCCGTTGGCCGTCAGCGCTTCACCGATCAGATCGCCCGTGGGCGCCGATACGACCTGCCGGAGCATATGCCGGTGGATGTAGTTGGCGTCCTTCAGTGCGCCGTCCTGCTGCACATCCACAATGCTGTCCTGGGTAATGAGCACCGTGAGGCGGTTTTCACCGTCCAGCGTTTGCTCGGGTGCCATGTTCATGCTGATCTCCAGCCGGCGGGTCTCCGGATCGTAATCATTGCTCAGGAACAACCCCAAACCGTAGTCCCGGGCAAGTTCCTCCGTGATCAGGCTGGCCCAGGAGGCCCGCAACACAAACAGCGAATTACTGCCGGCCGCCAGGCGTCGGTTGATGGCGGCCGTCGGAAAACCTTCCGGCTGTCCGATGTAGTTGGCCAGCGTCTGGGCCTCGGGAAACCGAAAATCGAACTGGTTGGTGAAGGGCAGCGAGTACGTGCCGGCCGCATGGATGGAGACGATGACCAGCTGGCCTTCCGCCAGATTGTTTTGCAAACCCACCAGTTCGCGGGTACCGTCGGGGCAGTTTTGGCAGCGTACGCCGGTCAGTTCCTCAACCAGCACGCGGCGATTGCCGGTATTTCCCTGCGGAATAGGCAGGGGTATTTCCTTGCAATTGGTCAATAACAGCAGCGCAAGGGCCAGCGGCCAGATACAATGTATGTTTTTCATAAATTTAGCAAATTGTCGAAAAATGATCAAAAGGGCAATGTGTGCTTTCCCCTCAAAACGATGAACTCACATTCAGCCGTACGCCGCTGAACGTTGGCTCCAGTCGGCAAATGCCGCCCGCACAGTTGATGCCTTCCACCTGCTTGACGTAGGCCAGCGAAAAACGGTTGGCACGCCGGGTATAGACCACGCCGACACTGGGATAGTGTAAACCGTCGTACTTGGTCTGGTCCTCCGTGAATTCACCCGAACTGCCGTGGGGCAGCTTGTACATGTCCGAGGCGTACACCAGCCAGTGCGGCGCCCAGCCCAGCTCCACCAGCGCATTCACCCAGGAGCCGAATTCCTGCTGAGTGGACAAGTACTGCGCTTCTACCCGCACCGACCGGCGCGGCGTGAACTTGTACAGGTATTCCATATACGGGGTGACGGCGTCCACGTAGGTGCCTTTTTCCGTACCCTGGTAGACCCCGATATTGTACTTCAGCACCTGCACGCCGCCGATGAGCTGCCATTTCCGCTTGTACTTATAGGTGAACTCCGGAGCGATCTCGCGATAGAGTTCTACCTGATTGAGCGTCTGAATTTCTGATAAATTAATACCCACGTCCAGGTTCTTGTTCAATCCGTAGCGGATGTCGAGTTGCACCGCCTGTTCGCCGAGTTCCTGGGTGGCCGGACTGAACCGGGCGGTCAGGCGATAGGTATTTTGTTTGGCCATTGGCGGCAGGAAATTGATGGCGCCCTGGAAACCCTCCGCAAAGGGGCTGGTCCGGAACGAAAAATCCTGGGTCCGCTTACCTTCCAATGTAATTCCCAAACCATTTTTGGCGTAGGACAGGCTGGTGTAAACCGTATAGCCTTCGCGATTGCTCAAAGCACCGCGCACCCCGTTCGCCCGCTCCACGTAGGGGTCCTTGATCACATCGTTGGATTTCACCGCGCCTTCTAAATACCAGATGAAACTATTCAGGGTCATCGTATTGTACAAGGTGGCTGCGTAGGTGTTGTACTGGGCGCTGGTCCGGTCGCGCTGGTCATAGCCGGCGATGGTGGTGGCGATGGCGTTCGCCGTTTCGGCATCGTAGGTACGGGCCACGGCGCCCACACCGGGCGCCAGGCTAAAGTTTTTGGTCGAGTCCGGCTTGATAAAACCCTCCAACGCGCCGCCGCGAATGACGGTGCTGTAACGCGTGAACTGCCGCTTCTGCCGCCCGGTAAAGGCCCGTACTTTCCAGTTTTCGTGCAGTTCGTAACCGAGGCGAACACCGTACAGGGCATTGTCGATGGCCAGCGCCCTTTCTTCATAGGCCCGAAAAATAATGCCCGACCCGATCTGGTCGTAGAGGTAGCCCCCCGACAGGTCGAATTTGTCCACCTTCTTGTGCACGTACCAGCGGCCAATGCCTTCGTCGGTATAGGAGCCGTTGGGGTTGAGCAAATTGGAATTATTGAACACATCGAAACGCACGCCTATGTCGAAGCCCCAGTTGGAGTAATTCAGGTTCAGCCAGCTCTCCGCCCCAAACTTTTGGAAATCGTACTGCGGCGTCCCGGAGGCGCCGATGGCCGAATCCCGGATGAAAAAATTGCCGTTGGATTGGAGATTACCGCTGATGCGCGCCGTGTTCTGGGCCTGCGCCCCCAGCAGCACGCCACCGGAAAAAATAAAAAGTAATAGGTGTTTCATGTGACCGCCAAAATAAAGGACCAGCAAAAATGCCAGGTGTAACGGCAAA
Source organism: Saprospiraceae bacterium (assembly GCA_046597295.1). GTDB lineage: Bacteria > Bacteroidota > Bacteroidia > Chitinophagales > Saprospiraceae > M3007. Next base: position 1,421 of record JBKJKS010000078.1, on the reverse strand, counting down.
AGTAGCCTGCTGACAAATTATTTCTGCCTCTTGAACAAAAATGGTGCCTGGCGGACAAAAAGACGTGGACGGCCGGACTTGGAGTAAATGGTCTGTTGATGGCTGCTACCGGTCAGATGTCATTTTCCCGGGGTGGGACGGCTTTAGATCGACAGGAAATTCTGCAAAATGCGTTGGCCGGCTATGCCTGATTTTTCGGGGTGAAACTGCAGGGCGTAGAAGTTGTCGCGCTGCAAGCCGGCACTGAACTTTAGGCCGTAATTCGCCGTAGCCACCGCCTCCGGACTGCTTTCGGCGTAAAAACTGTGTACGAAATACATGTACTCGTCCGGATCAAGGCCAGCGAACAGGGGACTTCGCAAATCGTGCAGCCGGTTCCAGCCCATGTGCGGCACCTTGAGCGGATCGTTTGTATCCGCTACCGGGGGCGGAAAACGCCGTACTGCCAGATCGAAAATGCCCAGACAATCCGTGTCGTGTTCCTCCGAGTGGCGACAAAACAGCTGCAGCCCCAGGCAAATGCCCAGCACCGGCTGCTGGAGCGACCGGATCACGGTGTCCAGTCCGCGTTCTTTCAAATAATGCATCGCCGAAGAGGCCTCCCCCACCCCGGGGAAAATCACCCGGTCGGCGCGGCGCAGCTGGTCCGGATCATCGGTCCAGACCGCTTCCGCGCCCAGCCGCCCGAGGGCGAACAGGACGGATTGAATATTCCCCGCATTGTATTTGACGACAGCAGTCATGATGAATGATTTACAATATCCCTTTGGTCGTCGGCAATTCCCCATTATTCAAATCGCGCCGAACGGCCATTTTCACCGCTTTGGCGAAGGCTTTGAAAATGGCTTCGATTTTATGGTGTTCGTTCTGTCCCTCGGCCCGGATGTTGAGGTTGCAACGGGCGGCGTCGGAAAAGGATTTGAAAAAATGAAAAAACAGCTCGGTGGGCATTTCGCCGATGCGCTCGCGGTGGAAAGCAGCCTCCCACACCAGCCAGGGCCGTCCCCCGAAATCGAGGGCCACCTGGGCCAGCACGTCGTCCATGGGCAGGGTGAAGCCATAGCGCTCGATGCCCCGTTTGTCGCCAAGCGCCCGACCGAACGCCTCACCCAGGGCCAGGGCTGTATCCTCGATGGTATGGTGCTCGTCGATATGCAGATCGCCGGCAGCCTGGAGCTGCAGGTCGAGCTGGCCATGCCGGGCCAGCTGATCGAGCATATGATCGAAAAAGCCGAGACCGGTCCGGATCTGGCCTTGTCCCGTGCCATCGAGGTTCAGGTCGATCGTAATGTCAGTCTCGCGGGTCGTACGCCGGTGCTGCACCTGACGGGGCGGCAGGCGCAGGTGCCGGTAAATAGCCTCCCAGTCGCGCAGGACCCATGCGCCGGGCATATCGCCAAAGGCGTCGGCTGGTGCATCGG
>JBKJKS010000076.1:0-3116 GCA_046597295.1 Saprospiraceae bacterium | reverse complement strand
CCCGAAACTGCCCTGCAGGCCCGGCTGATCGACCGTATTGCCTACGAGGATGAGGCGCTGGACATGATGAAAAACAAGATCGGCCTCGAGAAAAAAGATAAGCTCAACCGGGTGAAGATCGGCGACTATTTCACGAGCAAGGGCAACAAGACCGATTTTTCGGCCAAAGACAAAATTGCGGTCGTCTACGCCGAGGGCACCATTTCGGATGGCGATGATGAGCAGCCCGGCAGCGTGTATGACGGCAAATACGTGAAGATCCTGCGCAAAATCCGCCAGGACGAAAGCATTAAGGCCGTAGTCCTGCGCATCAATTCGCCCGGCGGCAGTGTGCTGGCCAGCGAAAATATTTTCCGGGAAATCGACCTGCTGCGCAAATCGGGCCGGCCGGTCATCGCCAGCATGGGCGACGTGGCCGCTTCCGGCGGCTACTACATCGCCTGTCAGGCCGACAGCATTTTTGCCGAGCCTAATACCATTACGGGCTCGATCGGCGTATTCGGCATGATCCCGATCCTGGCCAGGACCATGAAGGAAAATCTCGGTATCACCTACGATACCGTGCGGACGGGTAAGTATTCCGCTTTTGGTACGCCGTTTTACGATTTCTCCCCCGACGAAAGCGCGATTATCCAGCAGCGGGTCAATGACACCTACGAGGACTTTTTACAGAAGGTTGCGCTGGGCCGGGACATGACCCGTGACCAGGTGCATGAGATTGCCCAGGGCCGGGTCTGGCCGGGGATTCGCGCCAAAGAAATCGGGCTGGTCGACGACCTCGGCGGCCTCGACCGGGCTATCGCCGCCGCCGCCAAGATGGCCGGTGTGGAAAAATACCGGACCTCCAACTACCCCCGCACCCTGAACGGCGTCGAGCAACTCATGGAGCGATTTACCAAGGACAAAAACAACGATGACGTAAAGGCCTCCATCATTCGTTCCGAACTGGGCAATTTATATCCGATGTACAAGGCGGTGCAGGACCTGCGCCGCAGCAACGGTATTATGGCCCGGCTACCGTTCGAAATTGTAATTCAGTAAACCATCCCTACCCTGAAATGACCGGAGTCACCCCGATTTCGTTCGGGATGACTCCGGTACGGTTGGCCCTGGATAAAGGCCGGCAATCAAAGCGGTCTAGCGGACAATCGAGAACTGCTCCGTAGCGGTCTGGCCTTTGGCCGTCACCGTCAGCAGGTAGTTGCCGATGGACAGGGCGCCCACCTGGAAAGGCAGTTTCGTTTCGCCGACCAGGTTGCTGTAGTTGCTCGCCAGGACGATTTTGCCGTACATGTCCACGATTTGTACCTGCACGTCGCTGTTGGCGGCCAGGGTCAGGGTGATCGTCGCCTGGTCACGGACCGGGTTCGGGTACATCCGTACGGCGACCGAGCCGTCGGTCAGGTCTTTCGTGCTCACCGAGGAGAAAGGCACAGCAGTAGTCTCCGCATTCACGATCGCGCCCGTGGTCTGGTCGATCAGCAGGGTAATGGCGTGCATTTTGGCGATGTTCTGGGTCGCCGGCACCGTGAAAGCGGTAGCGGTATAGTCGTGGATGCTACCGGCGGCGTTGGCAGTCGGGACGCTGTTCGCAGCGCCTTTGAAGCCCCCCACCAGGGCGCGGGCCACGTGGTCGTACCGCATTTGGGCCGCTGGAATAGTAGAGGCCAGAGACTCATAACCACCCATCTGGCCGTTTCCACCGCCAGCATAGTAATTGACTTGTGCGTAGCCGGTCGTGGTCCCTTTTACACTGTCCTGCGTAAACACGACCGCAATGCGGTAATCGCCATTCAGTTCCTCCTGGAAATTCAGGTGACTGGTCACCACCGCTTTGCGGGTGAGGGCATCCCAGCTGACATCCTGCGTGACGAGCACGGACGGTGGTGTGGACAACCGATCTACGAAAGCACTTTCGAACCGAAGCGGGTCGATATCAACGTGGCTACGGTCCACCAGACCGCTGGGGAATCCGCCGATCAACGTCAGCATACCGGCATCGTAGGTCGCCACGCGCATCGGGTCGGTGGTACTGTTGTGTACCGCGACGCCGACAAAAGTACTCGGGAAGGTTTCCTGCAGATAGTCCATCATCAAAGCACCGCGTGGGCACCAGCCGCACCAGGTACCCGTACCTTCTTCCACCAGTACTTTACGGCCCGGCGCCGGGACCACACCCGCCACCGTCAACGTGGAAGCATTGTCCGAAAGATCGTTGTCATCGCCCCCGTTGATATTCGAGATCGTCACTTTGACCGTGTTGGCGCCCAGATCGACGGGGAATGCGCCGTCGAAATCAAAGTTGTAGGTATCGAACAACTGCACGTCAAGGTCGGTGAAGCTCTTCACTTCCGTGTAACTGCCGGCGGTCAGCGTGGCATCGAAGGAAGTGATGGCCACATAACCCGGGTTGGACATCGAAGCGCTCACGTAGAGTTCGGTGCCTTCCAGGGCTTTGTTGCCATAAGAAATGTAGCCGGGGATCACGTCGAGGTAGCGGGAAAGCGAAGCGCCTCCGGCTTTCGCTTTCAGGATGTTGTCAGCCACCACGATCTGGATATTGTCGATCACCGCACCGTACAGCCAGTCCGCACCGTCATTGTAGCGGAAAGCGAACTGCACGTTGGCCTGCCCGGCATAAGCCGAAACATCCACCCCGCGGGTGGTCCAGGCACCGGAGCCGTCATAGGCTTTCAGCACCTGCCAGGTGGCGCCACCATCGACCGATGCTTCCAGGGTGAGCGACTCAATAGCGCTCTGGTACTGGCCATGGAAATAAAACAAGTCGGCCAGCAGGTACACCTTGGTTTGACCGGTCAGGTCGATGGCGGGGAGTTCCAGTAATTCATCGCCTTTATCGCAGTTGCAGGCATCATCATTGGTACCGACGGCATTGCCCGTATGCGAAGGAATGCTGAAGTATTGCGAAGACAGCGTCGAGGGTTCGGTGACCGACCAGCCACCGTCGGAGGCATCGGAGGTTTGCGACCATCCCGTTGGCAGCACTGCGCCACCTTCAAAATCTTCTTGCCAGAGGATTTGGCCATTTAAAGTAGCCAGCATAGCGGTGGCTAGGAACGAAAGCAGTAGTTTTTTAAACATAGGATTGAACAAAG
>JBKJKS010000343.1:0-11681 GCA_046597295.1 Saprospiraceae bacterium | reverse complement strand
CATCGATCAGCGAGGTATCCTCGATGTAAAAGCGGTAAATGTTCGGCGCGATCTCGGCCAGCGGGCTGATAAAGTTTACAGTCACCAGATTCACCGCCTCGTTGTAAAAATCAACTTCCTGGTACAAATTTTCCAGGTGATTGGAAATGCCTTCGTCGTCCAGGTAGCCGGGGAGCCGGGTGCTGCGTTCCGCCCGTAAATAGATTTTCTCTTCCGGCGGCGACTTGCGGTAGTACACATCGGCGAGCGATTCACGGAGGTAAAAAGGCAGGTTCACTTTGCCCGTGGCGGCGCTGGTGTCCACGTTGTCGAAGATGAACTTCACTTTTTTGAACAAAAAGAAGTTCCGGAATTTGTCGGTGACGTTGTTGATGGCGAACCCCACTTTGTCGTAGCGTTCAAAGTTGTAGAAGCCTAAGTGCTCCTTCCGGTTCTGCTTCTTGTGGTCGATGGCTTCGCGCATCAGGTCCACGGCCGGATTGTTTTTGTTGCGGTATTTCCGGGGATTGGCGACGATCTCTACCTCCTGCAGGCTCGTCTGGCTTTCCACCAGACGTAGAGCCAGGTCATTGGTCTCGCCGGGCTTGACGAGCACGGTCAGGGGATCGTACCCCAGCGAATTAATGACAATGCGGGTACCTTTTTCCTTCGAACGCAAAAAGAAGCGGCCGTCTTTGTCGGTACGGGTGCCGATTGAAGTCCCGTCGAAGCGGACACTGACTTCGGACAGCGGCGCACTGGTGGCGCCATCCAGCACGGTGCCCCGGACGATGGTGAAGCCAGCCTGTCCAAAAAGTAAAATGCCGGTCAGCAGGAGTGCCCCGGACAAGCATATTTTTTTCCAGTCGAAAAACGTGTTCAAGCAGCCCTGTTTTGAGTGATATGAACACGAAGATATACCAAACCCGTGCCGTAGTCCAATCAAGCCTTTTAAGGTTGCCACTTATTTTAATCAAAATCGATCGTATCCCCCGCTTTAAAGGTTTTCTTACCGTTGTCTGATGGTGGTACCGGCACCTTCTTCGGCTTCGGTTCAGGCGATTGCGGCATACTTTCCTTCGTGCCAAACAAATCCACCTGCACCGTTTCTTCCAGCTTTGGCAGCAGTTTCGACTCGCTCAGTTCGATCTCTTTCACGCCGCTCAGCGCCTGATCGCTCAAGCGATTGCCCACGGCTTTCCAGCCTTTTACCTCCATAAAATCGCCCAGGGAAAGCTCGCCGCCCATGGCCTTGCCTTTTACTTTCAAAGTATATTTGATGCGCGGGTTCTCCTTGATGGAAGCAAACAGCAATTTCGATTTGGGGTGGTCGGTCAGGAAGGAATAGCGCTCCTTCAGTTTGGCGGTCTCCACCCGGAAACGCTTGACCATGGTCCAGCCTTTGTGGCCGTCGAGGTGCACGGCATTAACGACCAGTTGGGGGGCCAGCTTGCCCACGTGCAGGATTTCCTTCATTTCGAAGCGCTGGTTCAGGTCGGTATCGGTCACTTCATACGAGCCGTCGGTGTACAGCACAAAAATGCTATCGCCGGTATCGAATTCACCGAGCAGGGCGCCGCGCTCCAGGTTGTTCAGGCGCCCCGTGGTCTCGTCGAACCACAGTTTGCGCGCGCCGATGGTGCTCTTGCCGGCTTCCTTCTGCCGGATCTGTTTGACCGGGTATTTGGTCAGCACATTGCCCTGCGAATCGCGGCCTTTGATGGCCAGTTCGGCGAAATCGAAGTCGAATACCTTGATCTTGGCGGTCGAGCCGGGCGTCAGCATGATGGTGACGCTCTCGGCTTCGCCATTGGCGTTGGCGGTGAAATAGAGCAGCCGGGAGCCCTTCACATCGGAACCCAGCTGATAGTCCTTGTCGCGGGTGATGGCCGTCACGTTGAAGCGCTTGACGTAGGTGCGCCCGGTCCCGGCATCGGAGTAGGCCATGTTGTAGGTGGTGCGGTCGTCGTTCTTTTTCCACACGGCGATGTGGATAATGTCCTTACCCACGAACACTTTATCGCCGATCTTGACCACCTTCATCACCCCGTCGCGCCGGAAGACGATGATGTCGTCGATATCGGAGCAGTCGGTTAGGAATTCGTCCTTCTTCAGCCCCGTGCCCAAAAAACCGTCGAGGCGGTTGACGTAGAGTTTGGCGTTGTTGGCCACCACTTCGGTGGCTTTGATGGTGTCGAAGGTCAGAATTTCGGTGCGGCGCTCGCGGCCTTTGCCGTACTTGCTGAGCAGCGTTTCGAAGTAGGCGATGGCGTATTCGGTCAGGTGCGCCAGGTGGTGCTTCGTCTGCGACAGCTCCTCGCTGAGCTTGGCGATGTCCTCGTCCGCCTTGAAGGTGTTGAACTTGGAGATCCGCTTGATCCGGATCTCGGTGAGGCGCACGATGTCCTCTTCGGTGACGTCGCGGAGCAGTTTGATTTTTTTACTCTCTTTCGAATAACCGGCATCGCGGGGCGTGATGACGTATTTTTTCAGACCCGTATCGATGGTTGAAATCACCGCTTCCCAGGTTTCCGATTCTTCAATATCGCGGTAGATCCGCTTTTCGATAAAGATTTTTTCCAGTGAGGCGAAGTGCAGTTTTTCCTCCAGATCACTCTTCTGTATCTCGAGTTCCAGGCGCAACAACTCCTTCGTATTGTCGGTGCTGATGCGCAGCAGCTCGTTCACGTCGGTGAACAGCGGCTTGTTCTCAATAATAACGCAGCAGTTGGGCGAGATGCTGACCTCGCAATCCGTGAAGGCGTACAACGCATCGATGGTGATATCGGGGCTAACGCCGGGTTGCAATTCGATCTCGATGTCCACCTCTTTAGCCACCTTATCGATGACCCGTTTGATCTTGATCTGGCCCTTCTCATTGGCCTTCAGGATGCTTTCGATCAGATCGCCGGTGGTCACACCAAACGGGATCTGGGTGATCTGCAGCGTCTTTTTATCCAGTTCCCGAATCTTCGCCCGCACCCGCACCCGGCTGCCCCGGGCCCCGCCGTTGTAGCTGCCTACGTCGATCATACCGCCGGTGGGGAAGTCGGGGTACAGATCCGTCCGCCGACCCTTCAGCAGGGCCACGCTGGCTTTGATAATCTCCGTAAAATTGTGTGGCAGAATTTTAGTACTCAAACCGACGGCAATGCCTTCTGCGCCATGGGCAATGACCAACGGGAACTTCATCGGCAGGTTGACCGGTTCACGTTTGCGCCCATCGTAGGTGAGTTGCCAGACGGTCGTATCGTCATTGAAGGCAATGTCCAGCGCGAAGCGGGTGAGGCGCGCCTCGATATAACGCGGTGCGGCGGCCGAATCGCCGGTCCGGTAGTCGCCCCAGTTGCCCTGGCAGTCGATGAGCAGTTCTTTTTGGCCCATGTTCACCAATGCGTCGCCGACCGCCGCATCGCCGTGCGGGTGGTATTGCATCGTCTGGCCGATCAGATTGGCCACCTTGTGGTAGCGTCCGTCGTGCTGCTGGTACATGGCGTGCAGGATGCGGCGCTGTACGGGTTTCAGGCCATCCTCGATGGCCGGCACGGCGCGCTCCAGGATCACGTAGCTGGCGTAGTCCAGAAAATAATTCTGGTACATCCCGGACAGCGTGATGATGGTGTCTTCTCCGTTTTGTTGGGCGTTGAGGGCGGGAACGGTGGTGTCTTTCTTGGATTTGGCCATAGCGGATGCTCGGTTTGGGGAAATATCCGGTCAGAAATTGCCCAAACGGAAACGAGGGCAAAAGTGCGATTTTCGCCGGTGAAAGTAGGGATTATTTCAGAAATAAAACAAATTGTGTTTCAATATTAACCCCCCAATTGCGCACATTGCGGAAAAAACACGATTTTAGCCCCCTGATTTCGCCGACCTTTACGCGTGTTTTATAACCTGGCTCATTTTATAAATCTCTTTTCACGAATTGCAAAAAAACTACCTGCTATGAAAAAACTGTTGCTGGCCCTGGGCCTCTTTATTTTTTGTCTGGACCTGGCTTCGGCCCAGAGCAAGACTTTCCGTTTCGGCGTGCAGGCCAGCCCGACCTGGTCGTGGATGAATACGACGGACAAAAGAATCGACGGTTTGGGTTCCAATTGGGGACTGAAACTCGGCATGCTCGGCGAGATTTACTTTGCGGAGAACTACGCCATCGTCAGCGGTTTGGGATTTGGGTTCAACCAGGGCGGTACGCTCCAGAACAGCTACCCGATGGCCAAACTGTGGAAAGATGCCGATTTGACCGACGAGAAATATCGCGTGGTGGGTCCGGATGCCAAACTGCACTATCGGCTGCGCTATATTGAAATTCCATTTGGCCTGAAAATGCGGGGCGGTACCGGCGAAGACAATCCCCTGAAATTCTATGCGGAGATCCCGATTTTTACCCTGGGTTTTCTGACCAAGTCCCTGGGCGATATCCGCGGTACGCAGGATCAAAATACCGAAGATGAAGACATCCGCGACGATGTAAAGGGCATTTCGCTGTCCTGGGGTCTGGGTGGCGGCCTGGAGTACGAATTCGCCAGCAGCGCCACGGCGGTGGTCGGTTTATCGTTCCAGCAGCAGTTCACCGACGTGACCGGCACCGGACAGGTCGTCAAGACCGAAGGCGCCGACTTTGTCGATGACAAATCGAAGGGCACCATCGGCCTGCTGGCCCTGCGGGTGGCGATTTTTTTCTAATGACGATTGGACGACTGCGGTCCGAATTCATCCGGCGTTTAAAGCGTACGATAGTCGTTCAGCAGATCGAAAATAACATTATTATTGCAGATCGCTTTCCTTGGCGCCTTATCATGCTGCCCGGCTTAACACCGGAAAGGCGCTGCGATATTTACCGTTGAATCTTTAGGCTTGCCTATCGATCTTTTCCAACGGTTGTTATTTGAGCAGAAAGCCCTTCGGTGTCCGCACCGAAGGGCTTTTTGTTTGCCCACATCAGTTTTCTCACCAATAAAATCAATGAACATGACTTCCAGATTTTATCTCTCTCCATTATTTACCTGCCTGGCGCTGTTGCTTTTCCTGCGCGGCACGGCGGCACCCGCTTACCCGGCAGACCTCGATGCCGATAACGACGGCTATTCCATCGGTAACGGCGATTGCAACGACAACGATCCCCAAATTCACCCCAACGCCCTGGAAATCTGCAACGCCATCGACGACGACTGCGATGGGCTGGTGGATGGGAATGACCCGAATTTTCAAGGGTATTTATCGGCAAGCACCGTTTTTTTGGGCTTAACTTCGGCCGGAGGAACGAGCAACGATGGGGTGCTGTTCCAATTTGACCCTTCTACAAATATCCTGACGAAGAAAAAAGATTTCCTGGCCCTCAGCGACGGGCGTAATCCGCTGGGCAGAATGATCGAATTCGGCAATGGCCTGATGTATGGCGTGGCTTCCTTGGGCGGTCCGGAAGATTACGGTTATCTCTTTGAATACAATCCGGCGACCGGCGCTTATGTCATAAAAAAGGCCTTCAACCCGGCGGACGGCTGGTATGCTTTCGGCTTCCTTACGCTGTTCAACGGCAAATTTTACGGCATGACTTCCCGGGGCGGCTCCGCTGACATGGGCGTGTTGTTCGAATACAATCCGGCGACGAATGGCTATGTCAAGAAAAAAGATTTCAACTTTTCCGATGGCGGTTACCCTTTCTGCAATGGCCTGACCATATTCAATAATAAGCTGTACGGGCTGACTCATGGCTCAGGGAACCTATCATCGGACGTCGACGTCCTGTTCGAGTACGACCCTTTGAACAACGACAATTTCGTCAAGAAACTGAACTTTACCGCTACCACGGGCCGGTATCCGCAGGGAACTTTACTGGTCTTCAACAACAAAATGTACGGCTTGACCAATGTCGGCGGCGCTTTCAACCGGGGCACTTTGTTCGAGTACGATCCGGCGTCGAACACCTGCACGTCAAAAAAAGATTTCGATGGACCATCGGGGAAATATCCCAGCGTAAGCAGCCTGACCGTATTCAATAACCTGCTGTACGGATACACCCATGAAGGCGGGCCGGATGACGTAGGGGTTATTTTTGAATTCAATCCGGCGACGGGCAGCTGTACGACAAAATTCAATTTCAATTCCGTTTCAGGTGGCCGGCCCATTGGCAGGATGATCGTTTACAACGGCAATATGTACGGTATGGCGCCCATCGGCGGCGCTTACGACCGGGGCGTTATCTTTAAATTCCATCCCGCAAACGGTTATACGAAGCTGCACGATTTTAACGGACCGGACGGTAATTTTCCTTACGCCGGAGAATTCGCGATCAAACAAATCGCTTCCCTCACCTGGTATGCCGACGCCGACGCCGATGGGTACGGCAATCCCTCCGTGAGCCTGCAGAGTGCGACCCTGCCTCCCGGCTACGTCTGCAATTCCCTGGATTGTAACGACGGCAACGCCGCCATCCATCCCGGCGCCACCGAGATCTGTGGCAACGGCCTCGATGACGATTGCAACGGGCTGACCGACGTTTATTCGACCGTTTCCATCAGCGGGGTCATCGCGGCCTTTAATGCGGGCGTGTCTGCGGGAACCATTACGGCGAGCAATGGTAACCTGAACGCCTTTTCGAATGCACTCAATGCGGCCCTGAGTGCGGCGTCACCACCGCCCAATCTCAATCTGGTACTGCAAAAACTGAATCAATGCCTCGACAAAAGCAACGGTATCGGTCAGGATTGGATTGCCGGCTCCGGCGTATCCGCACTAAATTTAATGATTCAGCTGTTGATCACCAACACGAATTGCAAAGGGGCGCCTATCCCTTTGACCGGGCCTGGAAATGACGAATTTGCGGCCAAATATGCCGAGACCACGGACCTTTCGGAACGCGCCCGCCCAAGCATAGCCGGTGCACAGGGTTTTACCTTACTGCAAAATCAGCCGAATCCTTTTAGCGATGAAACGCAAATTGGGTTTTCTTTGTCGGAGCAGATGCCCGTAACCATGACGATCTGGGACAAAACAGGTCGTTTGCTGTTTAAAAGAGCAGCAGTTTTCCCTGCCGGCGAACACCATATTATGGTGAACAGCAAGGATTTTAACCCCAACCATGTACTGATTTGCCGGTTGGAAACGCCCTTGGGCACGGCAGCACGGCTGATGCTGCGGCTGGAGTGAGGAATGCCGTTGACTTGAAAATGGCGCTATTTTTGCTGATCGATCCACATAATGACACACTCCTCTTTCATCATGGCTTGTTGTTGCTGTCCGGCCCGGAACACCGAATCGGCGCTGCGACGCATGCCTTTGGATGATCAGACTTTGTAACGGTCTTTTGCCAAACGTTTGCCGGCTTAGCAGAAAAGCCCTTCGGTGTCCGCACTGAAGGGCTTTTTGTTTGTCCGTACCAGATTGGTCATCACCCAACAACTTCATCAGATCAACATTTCAAAAAAGCATGAAACTCGATATACTCGCCATTGGCGCTCATCCCGACGACGTGGAAGTCGCTGCCGGCGGCACCCTGTTGCACCACATCGCTTTAGGCAAAAAGGTGGGCCTGCTGGACCTGACCAAATCGGAGCGTAGTACACGCGGTACGGTACCACAACGGACGCGGGAGGCGCACGAAGCGGCGCAGCTGCTGGGCGTCATGGTGCGGGAGCAGCTGGATCTGCCAGATGGCTTCTTTACCGCCGACGAGGCCAACCTGCTCAAGATCATCGCCCGGATCCGGAAGTACCAGCCGGATATTATCCTGGCCAATGCGCCGGACGATCGGCACCCCGACCACCAACGGGCGGCGGCCATGGTGGTGCAAGCGGTCTTCCTGGCCAACCTGATCAAAGTAGAAACGCAGGAGGACGGGTACACGCAGCCGGCCTGGCGGACCCGGGCCATCTACCACTACGTGCAGGACCGGACCTGTCGGCCGGACATGGTGATCGACATCACACCGCATATTGACCGGAAATTCGAAGCCGTCCGGGCCTACCAGTCACAGTTTTACCAGCCCGACTGCACGGACCCCGAGACGCCCATTTCCTGCCCGTCTTTCTTCGAAGCGCTGCGCGGCCAGAACGCTATGCTGGGCCGTCAGATCGGGGTGGACTACGCGGAGGGATTCACGGTGGGGCGGCCGGTGGGGGTGAAAGATTTATTTGACTTGGGCTAAGGAGGGAAAAGTTTCCGCATTCATTTAAAGGAGGCGTTGCCGAAAGCCCGCCAATTGCTGCCACGGAACTACCGTTCCCTCCGTTCGAACCGATGCAGAGTCACCGCCATATACCAGAAAACACCGCTCCGATGGATTACCCGAAAGGCGTGACCAATAACGCAATCCTTTGAAAAAATCGGCATTGACGGTCTTGCCATATTTGATTTCAATGGCCATGATCTGCCCGGCGACAACAACCAGTAAATCCACCTCATTACCGTTGCTATCGCGGAAAAAATAGAATTGTGGGCGTTCACCGGCATGCAACCATTGCTTGACCAGTTCCGCGATGACAAGATTCTCAAAAATTTGCCCGACGGCGAAATGCGTCCCGATCTGGTTGGGCTGCTCGATGTTCAGCAAATAAGCGAGCAGCCCCGTATCGTAAAAATAGAGTTTGGGCATTTTCATCAGCCGCTTGCTGAAGTTGTCGTGGTACGGCGCCAACAAAAAGACGGCAAATGAGGCTTCCAGCACCGCCAGCCATGCCTTGGCGGTGTTGAAGCTCACACCAGCGTCGGAGGCCAATCCCGAGAGATTCAGTAGTTGTCCGGCGCGACCCGCGCAGAGACGCATAAACCGCTCGAAATCAAGCAAATTGCCCACGTTTTTCAGCAGCCGCACATCACGTTCGAGGTAGGTTTGCAGGTAGTTTGGAAAGAATAGACGCGGCGGCATCTCGCGGTCGTAAATAGCCGGGAATCCGCCTTTCCACATCCAGGTGGTAAGATCGGCGTTGGGCAGCTCATTCAGACTAAAGGGAAGCAAGTTTAGCAAGCCAACGCGTCCGGCGAGCGATTGCGTAACCTTTTCCATCAGCAGAAAATTTTGCGAGCCGGACAGTAGAAAACGCAGATTTTTGTTCGCGTCCACCCGTGTTTGCAAATAGGAGAACAGCTCGGGAACCTGCTGCACCTCGTCCAGGATGGCCCCGTTTGGGTAGTTGTCCAGGAAGAGTCGAGGGTCGGTTAAAGCAAACCGCCGCTCATCCGGGTCTTCCAGGGAAACATAGGGCAAATCGGGGAATTGCCATCGTAAAAGTGTTGTTTTTCCCGATTGACGCGGACCGGACAGGGATACGATTGGGTAATAGCGTAACAGTTCGGTAAGGTGAGGCGTGATCTGACGAGCAATCATTTTATGCAATTTTGCAATTGAATTGCAAAATTGCATAAAATTACTTCCCCAGCGAAATCAAATTCGCAAACAACCGGTACGCTCCCGGTACCCCTGCCGGCAGTTCGCGGAAGAACGACAGCCCCGTAAATACGTAGTGTCCTTTGCCGTAGGGCGCGATCAGCAGCGCGCCGTCGGCCGGTGGTTCGCCCGGATCATTGCTCGACAGGGGCGCCTGAAAGGCCTTGTCCCAAGTGCCGGCAAAGTACAGGCCACGCTCCTGCACCCAGCCCTGGAAATCGGCTGGTGTAATGGCGTTGGGCGTATTGAGTACCGCATGGTCGGGGAGTAGTACCCGCACTTCGGCATTTTCGTCGGTCACCCGCGTCCGCGAAATTTTCAGCGGGAAAGGCGCCAGCTCGCTGACGACCAGTTCGTTATTGGTCATGTACTGCACCACCAGCGTACCGCCCTGCTGCACGTAGTCCAGCAGTTTTTGCTGTTGAAATTTAAGCGCCTCCTTGGTATTGTAGGCCCGGATGCCCAGCACAATGGCCTCGAATCGGGCCAGGTTGTCCGCTTCGAAATCCTTGTCGGTCAGCAGCGTCACCGTGCAGCCTATTTGCCGCAGGGCCGCCGGAATGTCGTCGCCGGCGCCCATGTAGTAGCCCACCTGCGTCGCTTTCGTTTTGACCACCACATTACTGACCCGCGCCCGGTTGTCAAGCAGCACGTTTTGCTGCGGAATGTAGTCGTAGCGGATGGGCACCAGCCGCTGGGTATAGCGCTGACCATCCAGGCTCACCACCGCCTGCAGCTGGCCGGAGCCGGTACCGGACGGCGTGACGGTGAAAGTAAAGGTCTTGGTTTCACCGCGCCTGGTCAGCGCCACCGGCACACTGGCCGGCTGCACCTGCCAGCCCTGCGGAAGGTCGAGGGCCAGGGTCGCGTTCAGGGCATCGCGCCCGGCGCGGACCGTTACGTGCACCGGACGGGCCTGGTTGGGAAAGATGTAGGCCTGTTCTTCAAAAGAAGCGGTCACCGGCGGCAGCACCTCGAAGGGTTGCCACACTTCGCCAATAGCCGACTCTTCCGTTTTGTAGGCCACATCCGTGTCAAAGTCCAGGGGTATGCCATTGACGGTAAACGACCAGCGCACACTGGCAAAGCGTGGTGTTTCCGGAATGCCCCGCAGGGTTTGGTCTTCCACGGTGTACATGCCGTACTCGAAGGGCTGGCTCAGCCAGTAAGGTGCTGTAAACGACGCATTCGCCGGAATACGCACCGTTTTTTCAAAAACAAAATCGCGGTTGGCGGTCAGTTCTTGTGCCGGCAGGGTATCGAACAAGCCGGGTAAAATTCGATAGCCACGCAGCTGCACGGCCAGGTTGGAGCGATTGATGGCCTCCAGCCGGATGCGGACAGCGTCTCCGGGCGCCACAGCCGGCTCCGAGGTGGTCGCTTCCAGGTACAGGCCCAGGCAGTGGCGAATCACCGTTTCGATCGCCGCCAGTTTTACCGTCCGCCAATGACCGGCCGGGAGGGCACGGATCATTTCCATGGCCCGCAGCAGATCGGGGACAGCCGCCGCCGGGTGGTCGTCGCGATAATTCTGGTCGACCTGTTGCAGCAATTTTCCGATTTTTTCGCCGCCCGGTACCCGGGTCCAGGTCGTGTTGATGCCTTCAAAAAGATCGGTCGTCTTGGGCCGGTCGCCTTTGATGAAGTCAAACCAGTCGGTGCTTTCTCCGCGGGTGCTGAGTGAGCCGAAACCCTGGCAACGGTGCATGGAACGGGCTTCGGCGGCCAGTTCCGTGTTGCTTTTGCCTTTTAAGGGCAGGTATACGCCCAGGTTGAGCGGGAACAGATTGCTTTTATCCATCTTTTCAAAAGCCTCCCGACCGCCGAAAAACCACCAGGAGGTATTGAAAAACTGGCGACGGGGCTGCCAGACGCTGGTCTGCTTCAGCTGTTCCGGGTAGGCACTGGCCTGTCCGGCCAAATCAAAGGCCTCCACGCTGAGGATGGCGGAGGCCGTGTGGTGACCGTGGGTGTCGTATTTTTTGTCGTGGTAAAAGCGGTTGACCACCACGTCGGGCTGGGTCTCGCGAATAGACCAAACCATGTCGGAAAGCACCTTATCCTTGTCCCAAATGCGCATCGTTTCTTCCGGGTTCTTGGAAAAGCCGAAATCGTTGGCCCGGGTGAACCGCTGTTTACCGCCGTCGATCGAGCGGGCCATGAGCAGTTCCTCGGTGCGCAGTACGCCGAGCAGTTCACGGATCTCCGGTCCGACGAGATTTTGTCCGCCGTCGCCCCGGGTGAGGGATAGGTAGGTCACGTCGAACAGTTTTTCGTTGGCGCAGTAGCTGATGAACCGCTGGTTTTCATCATCCGGGTG
>JBKJKS010000071.1:0-3641 GCA_046597295.1 Saprospiraceae bacterium | reverse complement strand
CGGATTAATGCTTTTGAGGTAGTTATGCAGTTCGCGGGCATGACAACCATGCGTGCCCAGATGAATGTCGGAAAGGACGACCAGATCAAGTTCTCGTTTCATGGCGGTGTTTTAGCGGATGGTGTTGGGGAGCAGATTGAAAAAAACCAGATGAAATAGCCGGTGGCCATTCCGGTCCCCAATATCCAGCATACCAGCGATGGAAGGAGTGGAGCGGCTGCCAGCAGATGGGCCTTGGGAGAAACCGCAGCATCCAGCGTTGTAAAAAGTGGCCCGTTGGTCAGAGCGCCGGCAGCGGATAGCAGCCGGGGCGCCGACCGGGCGCGACCAGGCGTGGAACGGATTGACAGGAAATGCAGGCGCGGGTGGATTTTCATGAAAGCGGGTCCAAAATCATCGGGACAAAATTACCACGCACGCTTCGGGCCGATGTTAAGTCTGTATGAAGTTAGGATTATCTTTTTACCTATGGCATCCGGCCCTGGGCAGGTTATAAAAATAGCCGGAGCGCTGCTGAGCAGGCTCCGGCTATTTTTATCGTTCGGAAAAAGGAGGAATGGGATGGAGGGTCAGGGTCGACAGTTCTTGATCGAACTTCTAATTTTTTGTTTAAGGGATTCTGGCGCCTTCATGGCTGGCAGCCGGCTTAACAGAAATTTTCTGAACGCGTCTTCTTCGTTCAGGATGGGGGTAAGTTGGGGGCCCTGTCGGTACGTATCGAATAGTTCGGGGGCGAAATTGGAATCGGATTGGTGGTCTGATGGAGCGGAATACGAGGCTCCAATCGGGGAGCCGGCGGCGGTGCGACCGTTTGGCTTGCTATCAAATTTCATTAGTTAAATTTTTGCATCCACCTGTTGCCACTGGCATTGCTACCGACCAAGCCGTGTTCCCTGTGCCGCCGAGCCGTCCACACCAACCCGACTGATTGCCAATCAGTGTGGGATTGTAGCTTATGGTTGGCTTATTTGATGTCGTATACAGCATGAGGATAAAAGCGTTGGATCGGGAGTGGGCTTGAAAACCCAACTGTACCGTGGTGAAAGATGGACTGGTAAACAAATGGAGTGAGTGTGAATAGGTGAATTAATCATCATCTGGTTGGGGCATAGTATAAAAAAAAAGAGGGTTCAACATGGTCGGCCAGCCGAACCAGATGAACCCCCGGAAGTATTAAGAAGCATTCGGATCCTCGCTGGCCGTGACCAGATCGCTCTCCGTGTCCTGTACGTTAATACCCTGTGTTTTCGCGTAGTTCCGGAGCTGCTCGGCCAGCGTATTGCGGGCACGGAACAGTCGTGACTTTACGGTACCCAACTCGATCTCCAGCAGCGCCCCGATCTCGTGGTCGGTATAGCCTTCCAGATCGAGCAGCAACACGGCGCGGAAGATCGGCTTCAGGTTGTTGATGGCCAGCGTCACTTCGTCACCCAGCAGCTTGCCGCCCATTTCCTCCGCAAAACCGTGGTAGTACGACACGGACGGGTCGTCCTCGTTGTGGTAGACCACAATGTCCTCGTAGTCCATTTTGTACGGCTGCGCTTTCTTCGAGCGGTACTCGTTGATGAACGCGTGCTTGCAAATCCGGAACAACCAGGCCCGGGCGTTGGTGCCCTCGGTGTAGCCATCCAGGAAGCGCAGGGCCTTCAGGTAAGTTTCCTGCACGAGGTCGTCCGCCTCGTTCGGATCGTTGGTAAAGCGATAGGCAAAACGATACAGCGCATCCATGAGCGGGTAGAATTCGCGCTCGAAAATGCGTTCGTGACGGGTTTGTACCGATTTGTTGGCCAGGTAAGTGAAAGAAGCCATATTGGTCGGGTTTGATGAAGTCGGTGCAAAGTTCACCGACATTTGGTGCCAACGCAAGGGCTGAACCGGAAGTTCCCGGAAGTAATTTTTTTTAACTGATCGTATAGCGCAAATACTTGATCGTTATACCCTTCGCCAGATGTTTGCCTTCGTACAGGGTCTGAATACGCAGTTCGGGCAACGGCAGCGGGCCGGCATAAATGTCCGGGTTGGCGTACAGCAGCTGACAGAGCGGGTCGGCGTCGATGGTAGCGGTGGTGAAATCGACAAAATCCGCGTCGTCGTGCTTGAGGTGCACCAGACCGCCAGGCTGCAGAAAATGCCGGTAGCGCCGGTGAAAATTATCCGAGGTGAGTCGCCGGTTCACGTCGCCTTTGCGGGGGAAAGGGTCGCAGAAGGTGATCCACAAGTCGGCCACCTCGTTTTCGGCAAAAAAATGGTCGATCACCTCGATGCGCGTGCGTAGAAAGGCGGCATTCTGCAGACCGGCTTCCAGCGCGGCTTTGGCGCCGGTATGCAGGCGGTTGCCCTTCACGTCCACGCCGATGAAGTTGCGATCCGGAAACAGGCCCGCCAGGCCCACCGTGTATTCGCCGCCACCACAGGCCAGCTCCAGCGTAATGGGAAAATCGTTTTTGAAATGCGCCGTGTGCCAGCGCCCTTTCAGTTCCACCGGCTCCATGCCCGCCCCGACGAGCGCCGGCTCCTGTACGTTGTAGCATTCATAGACGTTGGGAAAAGCGAGGACTTCGGCGAATTTGCGGAGCTTGTTTTTACGACCCACGGAAAAGAATGATGAACGATGAATGATGGCTGTTTACCCGGTAAAAGGGCGCAAAGTTCAGCATTTTTCAAAGTAAAGCAGTTCGCGACCCTACTGATCTTTACATTCCCCTTTGGTGAAGGTCGTGATGCCGGCACAGGCCGCCGCACAGGCATTGCCGTAGGTTTTCTTGTTGCAGCCACACACGGGATCGTACTGCTGGGTGCAGACGCAGTCGGGCTTGGGATTTTCCTGGCACAATTTGGTCGTCCGACAGGCCGGCAGGGTAGCCAGCAACAGGAAGAAAAGCAGTATTTTTTGCATGGTTTTGCTGTTTTAATTAAAAAAAATTGGCGCCCGCCGGCCGTTTACCTACTTCCGCCGCAGCGCTTACGAAAACGCTAAAAATGCCGTGCCTGCAAGTCATTGTCGCCAAAAAATCAACAAAACGACACCTGGGCGGGGTGCTGGCTGGCTGTGTTCTACTACCTTTGCGCCATGAATTTTCTTACCCTCGAAAACATCACCAAGAGCTACGGCGAAAAGGTGCTGTTCCAAAACATCACCTTGCACATCGATAAAGGCCAGAAAATCGGCCTGATTGCCAAGAACGGTTCCGGCAAAACCACCCTCATGCGGGTCATCGCCGGGCGCGAAGGCTCGGAGGGCGAGCAGGCGAAAATCGTCACCCGCAAAGACATCCGCATCGGCTGGCTGGATCAGGAGCCCGAATTTCCGCCCAACATCGACGTGCTGGCAGCCGTGCTCGACAATGCCAACCCGCTGGTACGCGTGGTGCAGCGTTACGAACACGCCCTGGCCCATCCGGAACAGGAGACCGAAATGCAGGAGGCCATGGCCGCCATGGACGATATGCAGGCCTGGGCCTTCGATGCGAAGGTGCAGGAAACGCTCTTCCAGTTCGGCATGCACGACTTCGAGCAGCTCGTCGGCTCGCTCTCTGGTGGGCAGAAAAAACGCCTGGCCCTGGTCAAGATCCTGCTCGAAGAACCCGACTTCCTCATCCTCGTCGAGCCGACCATCCACCTGGACGTGGAAATGATCGAGT
>JBKJKS010000596.1:0-9786 GCA_046597295.1 Saprospiraceae bacterium | reverse complement strand
TTGGCAGTCTGCAGGGCGCCGGCCCGAATGCCTTTGTACAAGTAGTAGATCATCAGGCCATTCAGGAACAAGCCAAACATGCGGCCGACGATCAGAATGAGCACAATATTGATTACCAGCAGCAGCAGGGCAATGCGCAATGGCAAGGTCTGCCCGGTCCTTTTAGCCCAAAAGCCCAGGCCGGTCAGTCCTAGTCCCAGGACAATGATCAGAATAGCCGCCGGGCTGAGGTCGTCCTCCTGCGCGTCATTCATACTGGAGACTACGATTCGGATGATGCTTTGCAGCAAACCAAAGCCCATCAAATACTTCGCCGCTATATCAAAATGATTGGAGTCCCCGCTTTTCATTCCGCTCAGTAAATCCACCCCATTTTCCCAGACTTCCAGCCCCTGTTCGGCGAGAATGACCGTGACCTGGCGCCGTCCAGTGCCATTTAAGAGAAAACGGTTGCCCAATTTCAGGCTGGCCTTATCCGGAAAGGATCCGATGAGCTGGCCATCCTGGTAGATGGACAAGTTTGCGAAGTTTTTGCCCCAGTCGAGTTGGAGATTCTCGCCGGCGCCGAGGTCGATCGTTTGTTTATACATACGGCATTACTGTATAATTTCCTGACCGAAGGTATGATCGCTTTTTCAACATTAATAAAACTTTAAGGCCTTCCATGGCGCAGTGCCATAATTTTTTGATCCCGATGGATGTTTACTAGCGTCCTTTTCAGCCTCGGCGATCCGGTGTTTTTCACGCAAGTCCACTCCTCCAGCAATGAAGTTTTTCCCTCTTCTGATACTTTCTTTCCTGCTGCTTCCTATGGTCACCCAGGCCCAGGAAGAAGCCGAATACCGCATGTGTACCGAAATCATCATCGACTCGCTGGAGTCCGGTGAACCGGATTTGCCACCGGGTTTTACAGCCCGCGCAGTGGCTTTCAAGCCTGAAATCGGGAAATATTGGCAAAATGGCCGCACCCTCAAGGTGGGGTTTATCAGCGGTTCGGAAGCAGCCCGTAGCCGGGTCAGAAAGTATGCCCAGGAATGGTCGCAGGTGGCCAACCTGCAATTTGTCTTTGTTGAAAAAGGCGAGACGGACCTGCGGGTCGGCTTTACCCCGGGCCTCGGTACCTGGTCCATGATCGGTACCGATGCCAGCCACATGCCGCAGCATAAGCCGACCATCAACTTCGGCTGGTTCAGCAGCCAGATGACGGAAAGCGACTACCGGGCGACCATCCTGCACGAATTCGGCCATGCCCTCGGCCTGCTGCATGAGCATCAGCATCCGCAGGGCGGCATTCCCTGGGATAAAGCCAAACTCTACTCGTTTTATCAGCGTACCCAGGGTTGGGATCAGGCGACGGTGGATCAACAGGTGCTGGCCCGCCACAACACTACCAAGACGCAGTACACCCGCTACGATCCCGCTTCCATCATGCACTATCCCATCCCCAATTCCCTGACCCTGGGCGATTTCGAGGTAGGCATGAACATGGACCTGTCGCCGACCGATCGGGCTTTTATCGCCAAAGTATATCCGAAAAGAGCGACCACGACGCCAAGTACCCGGCCGGTGGTGACCGCGCCAACCCGGCCTGGCACTTCCAAGCCGCCTGCTACCCGTCCGGTTGCCACTACGCCGCCGCCTACCCGTCCGGTCAGCGTCCATACACCGGCTACGCTCACCATCCGCGATGTGCTGCCGTCCAGCCAGAAGCGGGAACAGGTCTGGGTGACTATCCAGGGGGTCACCCGCACCTTCGTGCTCGACCAGTCGACCACGCAAGCGGGGAACATCAGCTTCACCCTGCCCAAAGATGGGCGCTATGCCTACGAAGTGCGCACTAAAACGACTTTCCTGCGCCGGGTCAACGGCAGGATGCAGGAAACCATTCTGAACGGATACGGGGAAGGGGAAGTGAACGTACGCCGCAATGCCGTTTTCGATCTGACCATCGGCAAAGCCCTCAATGACCGCTGGTTCGAAGTAAATTTGTTATCCGCCAGCGGCGTCAAAACGCCCTGAGGGAGTTGCTGGAGATGACTGGGTTCAGCATATTCACCTCTCGCTACAGCTACCCGGAAAGGGCTTGGTACAAATCCAGATACTGGGTCGCCACCACGGTATTGGCGTAGTCTTTCTCCACTTTCAGCCGGGCGGCGCGGCGTAGTTCGTCCATTGGCTTCTCGCCGGACAATATCCATCGGATACCTTCGGCCAAAGCCGCACTGTCACCCTGTGGCGCGATATATCCGTTGCCCAGGTGTTCCACCATTTCGGGTACGCCGCCGGTCCGAAATCCGGCCACGGGCGTCCCGCAGGACAGACTTTCCATCACAGTATTCGGCAGATTATCGGCCAGGGTCGGGGTGACGAAAACATCGGCGGCGGCGTAAATGCGGGCCAGCTGCGCTTGGTCCTGCACCAGACCCAGTGCATGGACGGGGTAGGGCAGGGCAGCCAATGATTCCGGATCAGGCTTGCCGATGACCATAATTTCCAGGAGCAGGTTCGTCTGATTGGCTTTCAATTGCTGCAGGGCCGCCTGTAAAAAGCGGAACCCTTTATGCGGTTCGCTGATCGTCATGGCGACGAACAGCACGACCCTGGCGCCTGGCGCTATGCCTTGTTCCTGGCGAAAAGCGTTCCGTTCCGTTCCGGTGATCGGT
The DNA here is from genome assembly GCA_046597295.1 of Saprospiraceae bacterium. GTDB lineage: Bacteria > Bacteroidota > Bacteroidia > Chitinophagales > Saprospiraceae > M3007. Next base: position 7,123 of record JBKJKS010000596.1, on the reverse strand, counting down.
TGAAAAACATGGGTATTGATGGGGTTGGGAATGGTGGTAATGGGGTAGTCCGCCAGCAAACTGCTCGATAAAGCCATGCCCCGCAGCCACTCGCTGCAGGTCACAAAATGTATGTCAGCCGGGAACCACCGTTTTTTGGCCGCCCAGATCCGGTGCGACAGATCGCGCGGGCCGGGCCGGCGCAGGTAGGGACAGTGGCCACAGGCTTGTTGAAAGTGGTCGCAGGTATGAATATGGCAGCCGCCGGTAAAAGCCCAGAGGTCGTGCAGGGTCCAGACCATCGGCTTACCGAGCCGGGCCAGCTGGGCGATGTTTTGCAGGGACAAAAATCCCTGATTGATCCAGTGCAGGTGCAGTATGTCAGCGGCCTGTACCAATGGATGTTGGCGCAGGTCTTTTCCGAAATTAGCCAGGGAAAAGGAGAAACGGACCCTTTTATCGCGTTCATGCGGCAAAAACGCCAACCGTTCCGCATAAAATGGCCAGCGGCTTCCGGTCTCCGCTGCGTGCAGGCTGGCAGCATCGGTTCCTTCGGCTTGCAATGCTGCCAGCAATCGCCCGGAAGCAATGCCGGCCCCGCCCTGGGTGTAGGTGTTGAGTAGTAAAACCTTCATATATTGGCCCAAAACTCCGTATTTTATGCCAGGCTGCCAAGTTGCCGTGTTGTTTCTGACTTTCAACCGGCCGGACCATACGCAAAAGGTACTGGACCGGATCCGGGAAGCCCGTCCGCCCCGGCTCTACCTGCACTGCGACGGCCCGCGCGCCGACCGGCCGGAAGAAACCGAACGGGTGGACGCCGTGCGCGCCGTATTGCATAGCGGTGTGGACTGGCCCTGCACGGTGCAAACCTTGTACCGGGAACGCAATATGGGCCTGCGCGAAGGGGTTTTCGACGCGATCAACTGGTTTTTCCGCCAAGAGCCTTATGGCATTGTTTTGGAGGATGACTGTGTCCCCGATCCGACCATGTTTCGCTATTGCGAGGAGTTGCTATTGCGATACGCGGAGGACCCGCAGGTCATGCACATCGGCTGTTCCAATCTGCTGGCAGAAAATATTGACTTTGGGGCGGAGAGTTATACGTTCTCCCGCTTTTCCCTGGTCTGGGGCTGGGCGGGCTGGCGGCGGGCCTGGGAGAAAATGTCGCTGGAGCTGGCCGGCCTGGCGGAATTCGAGCGGTCCGGAGCCATTGAAAGCCTGGTGCCCGACCGCAAAGCCCAACGGTACATGCTGCAGAAATTCCATGCGACCCAGCGCCGTGAGAACAATTCCTGGGCCTATGCCTGGTTTTACAGCATTTTAAAGCATGATGGCCTCTGCATCATTCCACGGACGAACCTGGTGCAAAACGTCGGGGTGGGGGAGTCGGATGCCACCCATACAACCGGCCCGAATGCACAAGCCGAACGCAGCGCCCGTGCCGTGCCTTTCCCCTTGCAGCATCCGGTGAACCACTCGCCGGATCCGGCGTTGGAACTGGCGATCTTTTACGCTACCCAGAAACGCCGGTTCCGACTTTGGCTCTGGTCCATTCTTCATGCTATCGGGCGACCGTAACCCTGATCCGACCGTTGAAAAATTATATTATTTACGACCTCGAAGCGACCTGTTGGGAGAATATGCCGCCGGGTTACGTGCAGGAGACCATCGAGATCGGGGCCTTCCGGATCAACGCGTTCGGGGAGGTACGGGGCAAGTTCAACCGTTTCGTGCGGCCGGTGGCGCATCCCACACTCTCGCCCTTTTGCCGTCAGCTGACCAGCATCACGCAGGAAGATGTGAACCGGGCCAAAACCTTTCCGGACGTTATCGAAGAATTCCAGGATTGGGCCCGGATCGGCGAAGAAGACTACGTGCTGTGTTCCTGGGGCAATTTTGACCGCAAGATGTTCGCTGCCGACTGCAAACTCCACCGTCTCGAATACGACTGGACGGAACCCCATGTCAACCTGAAGGAACAGTACAAAATCATGAAGCGCCTGAAAGTCGGCATCGGCCTGCGCAGGGCCGTCGAAAAGGAAGATATGCTCTTCACCGGTATCCACCACCGCGGTATTTCCGATGCCGAAAACCTCGTCAAACTCTTTCTGAAATTCCTCGGCCAGTGGAATGTGTAAGAAATTATGAATTATGAATGATCACAATCGGAAATAATTCATAATTCATAATTCATAATTATTTCAGTAGCCCAGTATTTTCATCATCGACTCGGCGTCCTGTTCCTTGAAGATTTCCCAATCCACCAATTCGCCGTAGTAGTTTTTATCGATCAGAATATGCTTGGGGGCGGGGAGCAGGCAGTGTTTCAGTCCGCCGTAGCCACTCAGGGCCTCCTGGTAAGCGCCGGTATGGAAGAAGCCGATGTACAGCGGTTCGTCTTTTTTCAAGTCGTAATTGGGCAAATACACCTGGTTGATATGCGCCTCCGAGTTGTAGTAATCCGCATTGTCGCAGCTGATGCCGCCGATGTTCACCCGCTGATATTCTTTTTCCCAGTGGTTAATGGGCAGCAGAATGAAGCGCTCCTTGATGCCCCAGCTGTCGGGCAGGGTGTTGATCAGTGAATTGTCGAGCATGTACCATTCCTCCGAGTCATTCTGCTTTTTCTTGCCGATGACCGAAAAGATCGTCGCCCCGCTTTCGCCGACGGTATACTTGCCAAATTCCGAATAAATATCCGGCTCCGGCACCCCCTCACTGTCGCAGGCCTCCTTGATCATGCGCACGATCTCGCTCACCATGTAGGGATAGTCGTAATCGAAGCCCAGTGAATTGCGAATGGGCATCCCGCCACCGATGTTCAGACAAGTGAGGGTGGGGCATATTTTGCGCAGTTCGCAATAGATCTTGATGCCTTTCTGCAGCTCGCTCCAGTAATAAATGGTGTCCTTGATGCCGATGTCCACGAAAAAGTGGAGCATTTTCAGCTCGAATTTGGGATTTCCGGCGATTAATTCTTTATAAAAATTCAGAATCTCACTCTGGCGAATGCCCAGGCGGGAGGTGTAAAACTCGAAATTCGGCTCTTCCTCCGTCGCCATGCGAATACCAATGTGGCATTTCTTTTTGGTAATCAACTCGCTGTACTGCTCGAGTTCCACCGCATTATCGCAGACCGGAATGACGTTGGTAAAACCGTCGTTGATCAGCTCGGCGATCTTTTCGAGGTACTGGCGCGGTTTGAAGCCATTGTTAATGATGATGGTGCCCTTGTTGATCTTGCCTTGCTTGTACAGCCGCCAGACTAAGTCGATGTCAAAAGAAGAAGACGTCTCCAGCTGGGTGCCGTTTTCCAGCACTTCGTTGAGGATGAAGGCAAAATGCGAGCTCTTGGTGCAATAGCAGTAAATGTATTTGCCATTGTAATTATACCGCTGAATAGCGTCGCGGAAGAGCTTGCGCGCTATCTGGATCTTTTCACCAATTTTCGGGAGGTAGGTCAGTTTGAGCGGAGTACCATAGCGGCGAATCAGGTCGTAGATGTCAATTTCATTGAACAGCAACTTGCTATCGCGGAGATTAAATCCGTCCTGGGGGAAGTCAAAGGTTTGGGCAACGAGGTCGTAGTAGGTGTTTTTCATTGAAAAACAAGTGCTTGCGCGCGGCTATGATTCGGTTTTTGCAAAAGTGCGGGCAAATTTAGCACTTCTGCGGATATCGGGCGAGGAATAGCGAGCGCCCTGGCGAAGATGCGCCGTACAACACTTTTTTTGTTGCGGTGTTTCCCAGGCGTTCCATCCTGATGCGGCCTGTCGCGGGTGTTCATGGAAGCGTGGCACAGCTTTAATAGGATTTGGGCATGGCCCACTTTTTCGAGCCTAACCCGGCTCCCCCAAGCCGGTCATTACGTTTTGGAATGAAAGTCGAATTTTTTAGTATTAAAACATCACGAAAATTATGAAAAAAACAAGATTATTAGGCGTTTGGATGGATCACTCCACTGCCCACGCCATGACCTTCGTCAACGATTCGATCATCACCGAAGTCATTGATTCGGCCTTTACCAGCCAGGATCGCGAGGAAACGCTGAACAGAAGCGAAAACGTGATGCACAACAAGGAGCAGCAGCAGCAGGGCAGTTATTACAAGCGGATCGGGGAAGTCATTAAGAATTATGAAAAGGTAGTGGTTTTCGGACCCACCAATGCCAAAAGCGAACTGGCCAATCTCTTGAAGGAAGATCATCATTTCGACGCCATTGAAATTGAGGTGAAACCGGCGGATAAAATGTCGGAGCACCAGATGCATACTTTTGTGAAAAGCTATTTCGATCCGGCGAGCTAGCTGGAGTTGCTTAAACGGTATAATAATTGGTCAATGCCTGTAATCGTCGAACGATTACAGGCATTGGCATTTTTAAGATTACCGTTTAGTCATTTCGGCGGACGAGGACCTCAGCCCCGGAAAGCGACATACCGCTTCTGTTTGTACAACCAGCCCAGCATCTGTTTATCGCGGGCCGTCACCCCAAGTTTTGCCAGGTCCGGGCAGTAATCGCGCGCCCGGTGAAACATAATGTCCTGGTAGACCTCGGAATGCGCGACACCCAGCATATGGCAGAGTTCCTGCAGCAAGGTTTCGCCGGCCCGGCCAAGCCCCGAGTAGCGGCGCAGGGGTAACATCCCGATTCGTCCATCGGATGGGTAGGCCGTGCCGAGCGAACCGGGCAGTAAGTATTTGCCCCGCCAGTCCAGCCGAATATCTGCTTGTGCGGAACTTTGCACCACCTTGAAAAAGTCCTTCATCCCATTATCGCGCGCCACCTGGTTCCAGATCTCGACCGTTCGGCGGACGACCGACGCGTATTGCGCGGCTGTATCGCCCGTGTGCTGATGGTCGGAGAACACCTTCAAAGGCAGTTGGTATGAGTGCCAGCGCATCGGTAGTCCCTCGTAGGTGACCACATCATACCGGTCCGGTTTGCCGGAGGGCGTCTCCACTTTGGGACCTGGTTTAGTTTTACCCGACTGCTGCTCCGCCTGGCCGATGGGTTTGGCGGAAGTCTTCGATTTGTTCCCCTCGAAAGTCAATGTAACCGGCATCTTGACCGTACGCGTCTCGCCTTTCGTGCCATTCTTGTAGAGCGGTGTGGCGGCCAGCGCCAGATAGCCGCTGCAGGTGCGGGCCGCGCCTTTATCCAGAAAGCCGAACATCTGCAGCGCGCTGCGTTTTCCGGGGGCAATCTCCAGCGAATAGTCGCGGCTGGTCGTTCCTTGCGCGTCCATGAAAAACAGTACGTTGCCGTCGACGTGCGGACGGGCGAATACCCGCAGGGTTTGTTGGGTGTTATTGGTCAGCCAGAGGTACCTGGTGGCTGTAGATCGCCCGTAGGTGCCGTGCAGGGTCAGTGTTTTTTCCAATCCCCGCACCTGGGTAGAATAAAACTCGATGGTCTGCCCGGCGATGGGGTAAGAAGACAACACAAGGAGAAGAAAGAGCAGCAAATTTTTCATAGTGATCATATTCAACCGTTCATAAACGCAGCATCACGCTCCGACGGTCTGTGCCTGCTTCTTTTATCGGATTGGGCAAGAGTATGCGCTGTCTTTGTCCTTCGGTAGTGAGCACGCAGAAAAATGCTTGCCATCGGCACCAGGCCTTCAACAGCAATCCTTATCGCCGGCCTGCATCGGTGGGCAGGGCACGGTGCCGTAGGAGCAAAACACGCAACAGTCGCCCGCCAGCGGTTTCAGCAACGTGTGGCATTGTTCGCATGCGTAAAAGAACTGGCAGGCATCAATCGGCATGGTCTCGGTTTTAGCAAAACCACAGGTTGGACAGGTGATCAGCGATTGCAGGATGACGGCCGGTTTTTCGGCTGTCCCCCTGTTTTTTTGCCAAAAGGAAAAGCCGGCGTAACCCAGCAACCCGGCGCCGGCAAACATCAATGGCGTACTGAAGGCCTCTAATCTGGCGGAAAAAGCCGAAACGCCCAGCACCGATCCGCCGATAGCGACGACCAGCCAGGGCAACCAGCAACAACTGGTGGCCAGGAGAAAAGCGAGGGCGCTGCCCAGGAGGGTGGAGGTGATCTTCATGATGCTGCAGGCAAGAAATAGGGGCAAATAACGCAAAATTTGCCATTAAATTCAACTTATCCGTAAAAATGATGACTTTCAGGGTATGAAAAATAGGCTGCTTTCATTCCTGGCCCTGTTCCTGGCCTTTCACCCACTGAACGCCCAGGTCCCCTACACCTATCCCGTCCAGATCCTGCCCGGCCTGCAAAGCGGCAGCATTTCCGTCAGCCATTCGCCGCTTGATATCGGGACCATTGAAAATGCCTTCGACGGAGACGCTAACTCCCTGGCTCGCAGCGCCAACGTCAACCCCCTGGTCGTCACCCTCACCTTTGCGCAATCCGTCCACCTGACCGGCAGCACCATCCTCTGCGGCTATGGCGACGGTTGGTGGACGCTCGAATGCGCCCTTTCCCTGGCCGACCTCGACGGACAAACCGGCTCTTATCAGCAGCTGATTTATCAATCGCCGATCAGCAGCGATGTGCCGGACCTGCTGGCTTTGAATACAGACTGCCGCGTCCTGCGCCTTTCGCTGCGCCGCACGACCGGCGACGACTATGTTCACCTCCGCGAATGGTCCATCGAGGCCACGGCTACGGTGCTGCTGACGGACCTTTGCCTGCTACCGGCCCAGCAACGGCTGCTACCCGGCAGCTCCTTGCAGCCCCAGGCCTGGGGGCTGGATGCGGCGGGCCAACGCTATCCACTGCCGGCCAACGAAATCGTCTGGACGTCCAATCATCCCTCTATTGCAGTAAGTAGCGAAGGGCTGCTGACGGCCGGCCCTGCCCCGGGTGGAGCACTCCTTGAGGCGGCCTTTCAGGGACTTGCCGTAGAAAGTTGGGTCCGGGTGGTCGATGATTTCGTTCCGCCGACCGCGCCGACACGGCTGGTACGGGTAGCGCTGGTCGTCATCGACCCGCCCACACCGGTCTACGGCGGACTGCGTTTCCACGAACGATTCGGCTGGGACGATCCGCTGGCGCTCACCCAGGCGCTGCTGGACAGCCTGAATGCCGCCAGTGCCGGGGCGGTGCAGTATGAACTGACCGAAACCTACGACGAAACCGCTCTCTATACCCACTTTCAGGGTTTCC
>JBKJKS010000523.1:0-8056 GCA_046597295.1 Saprospiraceae bacterium | reverse complement strand
CTGCTCGCTTTGATCGGGCTGGTACGCAGAGCGACGTAAGCCGATTCTTTAAAATAAATTTTTTGCCTGAACTTTCCGGGGGCTTTCGCCTTCGGAAAGTTTTTTTTTGCCCGCCGGACAGCTGCCGAATGGGCAAAAAGCAAAAAAGTAAAAAAGCAATAACCATGAAGTATTTTCTCTTGCTGCTGACCCTGTCCTGCCCGGCCTGGGCTTGTAAAAACTACTTGGGCAATCCCCATAAGCAGGTGATGACTGCCCGTACGGTGCCAGCCCTGGCGAACAGCGACCTGCGGGTAGAACCGGCCAACTGGTGGGTGGGCATGCAGCATCAGCAGCTGGAAATACTCCTGCACCATCCCGATCTGGCCGCTTATTCGGTGAAGCTGGGACCGTCCACTGGTGTGGAACTGATCAAAGTAGAAAAAGGCGACAGCCCCAACTACCTGTTCGTGACCCTCCGCCTGCAGGCCAAAACGCCTGCCCAGCGCGTACCACTGATTTTTACCAAAGGCAGCAGCACTTTTACCCATGATTACCCGCTGCGGCCACGCAACAGCGAGCCGAAAGCACAGGGCATCACCACCCAGGATGTGCTCTATCTGATCTTTCCCGACCGGTTTGCCAACGGCGACCCGTCCAACGACAGTGTGACCGGCATGCTGCAAGGCTTGGAACGCGACTCGCTGGTGGGGCGGCATGGCGGCGACCTGCGCGGCATCAGCGATCACCTCGATTACCTCCAGGATCTGGGCATATCGGCCATCTGGCTCAATCCGGAACTCGAAAACGACCAGCTGCGTGACTCCTACCATGGCTACGCGCTGACCAATCACTACCGGGTAGACCGGCGCTTCGGTACCAATGAGCAATTGCGCGCGTTGGTCGGCGAATGCCACCGGCGCGGCATAAAGGTCATCCGTGACGTAGTGCTCAACCATATTGGCGATGGTCACTATTGGATGCGGGATTTGCCGACGAAAGACTGGGTAAACCAGTGGCCTGCCTTTACCCGGACCACTTACCGCGCCCCGACCCTGGTGGACCCCTACGCCTCCGAGTATGACCGCCGCTTGTTCCAGGACGGCTGGTTCGACAAGCGCATGCCCGATCTGAATCAGCGCAACCCGCACGTGGCGACTTACCTGATCCAGCAGGCGATCTGGTGGATCGAGTACGCGGGCCTGGACGATTTGCGGATTGATACCTACACGTACTCCGATCAGGCGTTTTGCAGCCGCTGGTGCCAGGAACTGTTGTTGGAATACCCCAATCTGGGCATGTTTGGTGAAATATGGGAAAACGCGGTGCCTATTCAGGGTTTTTTTGCCGACGATCAGCCCATGGGCCGGGCGAAATTCGATGCGAACCTGCCGGGCGTGGTCGATTTCCAGCTGTGTTTTGCTATGCAGGAAGCCCTCACCCGCGAGCAGGGCTGGACGGAAGGTGCATCCAGGATTTATTACACCCTGGCCCAGGATTATTTTTATAAAGATCCTTTTAAGAACGTAATTATGCTTGATAATCACGACTTTACGCGTTTCTATACCACCGTTGGCGAAAATTTTGACAAGTACAAAAGCGGTATGGCCATGCTGCTGACCATGCGCGGTATTCCGCACATCTATTACGCTACGGAAATACTGGGAACTGGCAATGCCTCGCCCTCCCACGGCAATATTCGCAAAGACTTTCCGGGGGGCTGGCCGGGCGATCCGGTCAATAAATTTACCGCGGAAGGGCGCAGCGCCCGGGAAAACGAGGCCTATGACTATGCCCGCGCCCTCATTCGCTATCGCCGCGCGACGCCCGCCCTGCAAAATGGCCAGCTCATGCAGTTTGTACCGGTAGACGGTATTTATACCTATTTTCGCTACGACGCTGCCCGGACGGTCATGGTGGTGGTAAACACGGCGAACCGAGACATGACAGTCGATACCCAGCCTTATGCCGAGCGCATGCAAGGCTTCCGCAGCGCACGCGACGTGGTGACGGGTGCGCGCATCACCGACCTGCGTACCCTCACCCTGGGCAAGAATACGGCGGTCGTGCTGGAATTGGAAAAATAAGTAGTGGCGTCCAGACCTTATCTTTCGGCCTCCTTTTTAAAAATAACTATCCGCTTGCTGTACAGCCATGATTCAGAGCGCATTGTACTTCGACATAATCATGTCTAGTCTACAATAGCCAGATAGTAAAATAAAAAAATCTATGTTTTTAAACCTGCGCTTTCAACTGCCCCTTGCCCGCTTTTCCTGCCTGCTGCTACTGTCCGGACTGGCCTGTACCGGCCGGGCCCAGATTGTTCCTTTTCCTTACCAGATCCAGAAAGAGGTTACCGGCGACAGCGCCATGGTCGTCTCGGCGCATCCGCTGGCCACCCGGGTTGGCATCGACATCCTGCGCAGGGGCGGCAACGCCATCGATGCGGCTGTCGCCGTACAGTTTGCCCTGGCCGTGGTCTATCCCCAGGCCGGCAACATTGGCGGCGGCGGTTTCCTGATCTACCGCAACGCCAACCACAAAGTGCTGGCCCTCGACTATCGCGAAAAGGCTCCGGCGGCGGCCACGGAAAAAATGTACCTCGATTCGGCCGGCCAGGTCATGCCCAACAAGAGCCGGCTCGGCGCTTTCGCCTGCGGCGTACCCGGTACGGTGGACGGCATGTGGGAAGCCCATCGCCTGCACGGGCGACTGCCCTGGAACGTGCTGGTCAACCCGGCCGTCGAACTCGCGGAAAAGGGCTTCCAGATCACCGAGCAGGAGGCGCAAAATCTTAACCGCGAACGCTTCAATTTTGTGCGGCACAGCTCGCTCATGCCGGTCTTTGTGAATATGCAGAACTGGCAGGCCGGCGATTGGCTCATCCAAAAGGACCTGGGGATGACTTTCCGCCGTATTGCCGGCGACGGACGCAACGGTTTTTACACCGGTCCCACCGCCCAGCTCCTGGTCCGGGAAATGCAGCAGATGAACGGCCTGATCACGGAGCAGGACCTGGCCGACTACCACAGCGTGTGGCGGACCCCGCTCGAATTCGACTACCGCGATCTGCACATCATCACCATGCCGCCGCCCAGCAGCGGCGGCATCATTTTGCGCCAGTTGCTGGCGATGACCAGTGCCTACCCACTGCAGGCCCGGGGCTTTCATTCGGCAGCGGCGGTCCACCTCATCGTGGAGGCCGAGCGCCGGGCCTTCGCTGACCGGGCCCAGTACATGGGCGATCCCGATTTCTGGAAAGTACCGCTCAAAACGCTGACCGACCCGGCCTATGCGCAAGGCCGGATGGCCGACTTCAAGCCGGATACGGCGACGGTCAGCCGGAAGGTGCAGGCCGGACTGATCAAGGAAAGCGACGAAACGACCCACTTTTCCATCGTGGATGCCGAAGGCGCCGCTGTTTCGGTGACTACTACGCTGAACGATTCCTACGGCAGCCGCACCGTCGTGGCGGGCGCCGGATTCATTTTGAACAATGAGATGGACGATTTCAGCGTAAAGCCCGGTGCGCCTAACCTGTATGGCGCTATCGGTGGCCAGGCCAATGCCATTGCGCCGCACAAACGCCCGCTCAGCAGCATGACCCCGACCATTATTACCCGGAGTAATGCCACCTGGATGGTCGTCGGTACGCCTGGCGGCACCACCATACCGACCACCGTTTTTCAAATCCTGGTGAACGTGGCCGACTTTGGCATGCCGCTGCCCGATGCCGTCCGCGCTGCCCGCTTCCACCACCAGTGGCAACCCGACCGGATCGACGTCGAGGAAGGCGGGCTGCCCGAAACCGTTGTCTCACAACTCGAAGCCATGCGACATACCGTACAATTCCGCGGACCCATCGGTCGCGTGGAGGCCATCATCCGGCTACCCGACGGCCGCTGGCAGGGCGTCGCCGATCACCGCGGCGACGATGCGGCAGGGGGGTTTTGAATCATTCATAATTCATCATTCATAATTCATCATTAAAAATATAGTTCTCATCGGAGCGGGTAGGGTAGCCACCCACTTGGGTCAGCGCCTGCAGGCGAAAGGCCTGACGGTGGTGCAGGTGCTCAACCGCACGGCTGCGCCCGCCCGGGCATTGGCCGGCGCGCTCGGTACCGACTGGTCCGATCGCTGGTCGGACGTGCGCACCGATGCCGACTGGCTGCTGCTGGCGGTACGCGACGACGCCATTGGTCCGGTGGCTGCTGCCCTGGCGCCCCATGTGCCGCAGGCGCTGGCTACCCATACCTCGGGGGCCACACCGGGTGCCGTACTGGCGCCGCATTTCCGGCGATTCGGGGTGTTTTATCCGCTCCAGTCTTTCTCCCAGGAGCGCCGGCCGGCCTGGTCTACCATTCCCTTTTGCGTGGACGCGGTCGACCCGGACGACCTGGCCTTTTTAAAAAGGACCGCCCGGAAAGTGGGCGGCCGGGCCTGGCCGGTGAATGACGAACAACGGGCCGCCCTGCACGTGGCGGCGGTGTTCGCCAATAATTTTACCAACCATTGCTACACGGTGGCGGAAGCCTTGCTGGCGGAGCAGGGCTTGCCCTTCGAGCTGCTGCATCCGTTGATGCAGGAGACCCTGGCCAAAGCGCTGGCGTATTCGCCCGCCCGAATGCAGACCGGCCCCGCCCGGCGCGGCGATGAGGCCACGCTGCGGCGCCATTTGGCCCTGCTGGCCGGGCATCCCGACTGGCAGGCCATGTATGCCGCTGTTTCCCGAAGCATAGCGCCCGTCTTTCCCAATGATTCGTTGCCGTAACGAAATAAAACGGGCTCTTTCATTCGGTTTGATAACTTTGGCGCAATTGTACTGCTGCGTTTAATCCCTTGGCCCGACAATTTACCGATTGCTACTGCTGCTTTTCGGGCGATTCAATAACGCCTTAGCAGCGACCCTTTTCCTTCACCATCGTTGCAGGCCCGGCCACAACGTGAAATTTAATGCTCATGATGAATGCCCGCCTCAGCGCCATCGGGATGGCTGTGCCTGCGAAAGTAATTGATAACCAATATTTTGAATCGTTGATCGATACCACGGATGAGTGGATCGTAACCCGCACGGGTATTCGTACCCGCTACTATACTGGCCCGGACGAATTCACCAGCGACCTGTGCGTGCGGGCCGTGGAAGACCTCGCGGCCCTGTATTCGGTCACACTCGACGATGTAGACATGATCATCGTATCCACCGTCACGCCCGATCAGCCGATGCCTAGTATGGCCTGCCGGGTGCAGTACCGGCTGAAGATGCCCCGCGCCGGCGCCCTCGATGTATACGCCGCCTGTGCGGGCTTCTCCTACGGCGTCGTGCTGGCCAAAGGTCTCATCGCGGCGGGCACCCACCGTAAAGTGCTGGTGATCGGCGCCGAAACGCTCTCCAAGGTCACCGATTTCGAGGACCGCAGCTCCTGCTTTTTATTCGGCGATGGCGCCGGCGCCGTGCTGATCGAAGCCGACGCGACGGGCAATATCGGCGCCTGCGTCACCGGCGCCAATGGCGAGGGCGGCGGTGATCTGTATATGTCCGGACTGGCCGACACGCTGGATGGACTGCCGGTCAAAAAGAACCGCACGATTGTCCAGAATGGCCGTAAAGTGTTTAAATGGGCCGTCAACACGGTGAGCGCACAGATCAAAGTGCTGCTCGAAAAGAACAACCTGACCCTGGACGAAATCGACTGGCTGATCCCGCACAGCGCCAACCTGCGTATCCTGGAGGCCATTTGCAACGACACTGGCTTTCCGATGGCCAAGGTGCTCGAAAGCATCGTCGACTACGGCAACACCTCTTCGGCCACCATTCCCATTGCGCTGTACAATGGCATCCAGTCGGGCAAGGTGCAACGCGGCGACCGTATTCTTTTTATCGGTTTCGGCGGCGGGCTGGTCTATGCCGGGACGATCATACAATGGTGAGCATCTCAACATCTTCCACATTTTCATCCATGAAAACAATGTCCAAGCTTAAAATCGGCGTCGTCGGTACGGGCTTTATCGGTCCGGCGCACATTGAAGCGCTCCGGCGGCTGCCCAACGTAGAAGTCACTGCCCTGTGCGAAGTAAATATCGAACTGGCCACCGCCAAGGCCAGCCAGCTCGGTATTGAACGGCCCTGTACGTTCGAGCAGCTACTCGCCATGGACGACGTGGCCTGCGTCCACGTTTGTACCCCCAACTTTTTGCACTATAGTCAGTCCAAAGCGGTGTTGCTGGCCGGCAAGCACGTGGTCTGTGAAAAGCCGCTGGCCAAAGACTTGCACGAAGCCGAAGAATTAGTCGCCCTGGCCAAACAGACCGGCTTGGTCAATGCCGTGCATTTCAACCTGCGCTACTACCCACTGGTCCGCCAGATGAGAACGATGCGCGAAAAAGGCGATCTGGGCGACGTCTATTCGATCATGGGATCCTATCTCCAGGATTGGCTGTTTTATGCCACGGATTATAATTGGCGGCTGGAACCCGATAAATCCGGCGACTCCCGGGCCATTGCGGACATCGGTTCGCACCTGATGGACGTGATCGAATACATCACCGGTCTGAAAACGGTGGAAGTCATGGCGGATTTCAATACCATCCACAAAACCCGGAAAAAACCCTTGAAGCCGGTGGAAACCTATTCGGGCAAAATGCTGCAGCCGGAAGACTATGCCGATGTGGCCATCACTACGGAAGACCACGCCAACGTGCTGCTGCGGTTCGACAACGGCAATCGCGGTTCCGTCACCGTTTCCCAGGTGTCGGCGGGACGCAAGAATCAGCTGAAACTGGAAATTGCCGGATCGAAGCAAACCCTGGCCTGGAACTCGGAAGCGCCGAACAAACTCTGGATCGGGCACCGCGACCGCAGTAACGAACTGTTGATGCGCGACCCCTCCCTGGCCTACGCCGAAGCGCGGGACATTATGAGCTTTCCCGGCGGGCATAATGAAGGCTTTCCGGATACGTCGAAGCAGCTGTTCAAAGAAGTCTACGCAGCGGTTGCGGCCGGTAAACAACCGGAACACCCCTCTTTTCCCACCTTTGCCGATGGTTACCGGGAATTGCTGATCTGTGAGCGGATCCTGGAGAGTCACCGTAAACAAAGCTGGGTGACCGTGTAATGAAAGGATTGCCCGTATACTTATCTGCGTCGTTTACGAAACGCTGAAAGTTTCGTAAACGTGTGCCGGGCCTCCCTACCGAGCCGCCGCCGCCCATACTCCCAGCAGCACTTTTTCATCCTCCTCCCAGGTCCACACTTTACGCGCTACAGCGCAGCTGCTCTGCAGCCGAGCGTACAAGGCCTCGTCGTCACGCAACAACCGGATCGCCGCGGCCACCCGTTCCGGCGACAATTCATCGAGCAGCAACGCCACCTCGTGTTGGGTATTCAGCGCGCGGTACTCCGGAAAATTCATGGTCAGCACCGGTACTTCGGCCTGCACGTAATCGAAGAACTTATTGGCCAGCGAGTAGTAGTACGACTGACCAAGATTTTCCAGCAGGTTCAGGCCCACCCAGGCCTGCGCGGTCAATGTTTTCAAATCATCCGGCCGGACGAAGCCCAGAAAATGCACCTTGTCCTGCACCCCCAGCTGCGCTGCCAACTGGTGCAGGGCGGCAGACAGATCTCCCTCCCCGGCCAGCCAAAGTTGCACATTATCAAGCTGTTGCATGGCCGTAATGGCTGCCTCCAGGCCGCGTCCGGCGTTCAGTGCGCCTTGGTAGAGTATTATTAAGTCCGTTGGGTGAGCCCCCCCTAACCCCCCCGTAAAGGGGGGGGACTGCGCCCACTCCGCCGCTGTAGGGAGTTGGTTGGTGAGCTTGGAGGTGGTGTGGTCCAGGGAAGCAGCAGCATCATCCACTCCCTCCATGTGGCTCCCGCCCTTTACGGGGGGACTAGGGGGGGACTGGGCCCACTCCGCTGTTGTACGGAGTTGGTTGGTGGGCTTGGAGGTGGTGTGGTCCGGGGAAGCAGCAGCAGCATCCACTCCCTCCATGTGGCTCCCCCCCTTTACGGGGCGGCGGCGGGGGGGCTCCCCTACGGGGGCTCCCCCCGCCCCCCACGGCGTATTCCGCACTA
>JBKJKS010000472.1:0-5190 GCA_046597295.1 Saprospiraceae bacterium | reverse complement strand
GCCTGGGCGGCGGCAATGGCCTGTCCGGACTCTTCCTGGATCTGCTGAACCGTCTGGGCGGCTTTTTCCTTGCTGTCGATCACCGTTTTGGCGATCTCGGCTTTCTGGCTCTCGGCTTTCTTCAATTGTTCGGCGACCTGGGCCTGGGTGCGCTGGATTTCTTCGGCGGCCCGTTTACGCGAGTCGGCCACTTCCACGGCACTGGCTTCTTTCTGTTTGGCCATGTTCTCGCGGATGTCGGCGAGTTCGTTGGCATTATTCTGCTGGAGCAGGGCTTTTTCCTCTGCGGCTTTGCGGCGGCTTTCGGCGACCTCGAAGGCTTGCTTTTGTTTTTCCAGCACGGCGTTTTCCCGGATTTGGGCGATTTGCTCGGCGGCATCTTCGCGGACTTTCAGGATTTGTTCGCTGGCCGTCTTTTTGGACTCCACGACGTCTTCGGTCGTTTTATTGGTCTCCGTCTTGGCGCGTTCGCGGGCGTCGGTCACCAGGCGTGTGCTCTCTTCGCGGATGCGTTTCAGTTCATCTTCCGCATTGGTGCGGGCACTGGATATTTCGTCGGCGTACTGCAGCTTGGCCTGGCTGAGTTTTTCCTTGATCGCCACCAGTTCTTTGGCGGCACTGTCCCGGGCTTTCTGGACTTCCTCCGCGGAAGTAACGCGGGCCCGCTGAATATCTTCGCCGGCCTGGCGGCGGGCTTCTTCCACGCTCTGGGCGATTTTGGAAACTTCGGTCTCCGCTTTGCTGCGGTTATCGGTGACGTAGGCCTGGGCTTCGGACTTTGATTTCTCGATCTCGGCCAGGCTGGTTTTGCGGGCTTCGAGCACTTCGTTCGCGTATTCGAGTTTCTTATGGTTGGCGGCTTCGCGGGCGCCGGCCACATCGGCCTGCAGCTGGGCTTTGATGAATTCGGCCCGCTCCTTCTCCGCTTTGATCTCGGCGCGCAGGGTCTCCTTGGTTTTTTCCAGTTCGTTCCGCAGGTTGGTTACCTCGTTGTCACTGGCCGGGCTGCCTCCGCCGGTGGTCGTTTTGCCGGAAGATTTGCCGGGTGTGGTGGCCGTGGTAATACCGCCTTCGGACTTTTTAGTGACCGCAGCACCCGGTACATCCTTTACTGCCGCCGGATCAAGGGAGGAATTAAAGCAACTGGCCAGGTCCTTGAATTCATTTTGCAGGCCGGGATTCGTGGTGAATTTATGCTTTTGCCGATCTACAAAGTTGATAAAATTGATGCCGGTGATGGTGGTTTCGGACAGCCATTTCACGGCCTCCAGATCGAGGCGGAGGTTGTTGCGGTGGGTGGGGACGGCGCCGGGCAGCAGTTCATCCATGCCGATGAACCGGTAAGCCTGTTCCCTGCCATTCACATCGACAAAAACCACCTGATCATCCTGGTTGAACTCGATGCCGCCCACTGAAATCATGCGCCCGAAGACGCCTTTTTCATTGGTAAAGAATTCGATGGAGTAATTATAACTGCCCCGTACCACCACCGTCAACGAAGCGGTATTTACGGATTGAATACCGTTGACTTTCTTGTTTTCCTTGATCAGGCTGGTACAATCCTGGGAAAACAAAGCAGCTGCGTGAAAAATAAGGAGAAAGCAGAGGGATAGCAAACAACGGACGAATGAGCGCATAGGGAGGAAGGAAGGTGTTTGACAGAACGTAGAGGGTTTGCTTTTGCGCGGCAATTTATATTTTTTTTGCCGCCACGAAAGAAAGGATGCAGCAATGTGCCCGTAAGTTACCCAAATTTTCTTTTCCCAAACGAACTTTCTGCTTTCAAAAAGGGCTTTGCCGCCTGGTCAGTCCTCCAGCACAAAACGGTGCAATTGTTCCACTTCCGTACCGTGATTATCGATGGCCCACAGCCGGAATTCAATGACGTCGCCGGGTTGCAGGGTACCGGGTCCGGGCAAGGTGAGCTCGTCGATGAACACCTCCGCATCCAGCGTAACGCCGTTGCTGTTCGCGTTTTCATCGCCCTGCAGGACGCCGGCAAAATGGCCGTTCACCCGGTAGGAAAATTCCCACTCGGTGATGAACTGGTCGTCGTGGTCAGGATCGGTGGTATTGATCTGCACCGCAAATTCGAGGGCGTCGCCGGGGGTTTGGGTGCCCGATTGGTCATCGTCAAACCAGCGGACATCGAAGCGGTCCAGGTCGATGGCATAAGGGTCTTTTTCGCAGCTGGTGTTCAGGAAGAGCAAGCCGGTAAGGAACAGGAAGAGGAAGTTTTTCATGTGTTTTCAAATTTGGATCAAACCTAGGGTGGGGCAGGGGAGCCGCGCAAGAGGCCGGGGCAGATTTAGGAGGGATTTAACCACTTGGAGAGCAGGAGGTTAAGGGTTTTAACCAGCCTCAATACTTATACTTTCCCTTCCATTGCTCCCGCAGCTGCGCGCGGATGCGTTCTTCGGCGGGATTGGCGCCCGGCTCATAGAGGACCTGACCGTCGATCGCCGCGGGCAGGTTGTCCTGCTGCACGAAGTTGCCCGCAAAGTCGTGGGCGTACCGGTAGCCGGAACCATAGTTCAGATCTTCCATCAGTTTGGTGGGCGCATTGCGCAGGTGGAGTGGGGTCGGCAGGCTGCCGGTTTGTTTCACCGTGGACAGGGCCGCGCCGATGGCCAGGTAGGCGCTGTTGCTTTTTGGCGAAGTGGCCAGGTAGATCGCGCATTGGGAAAGAATGATGCGCGCTTCCGGCATGCCGATCATGCGGATAGCATCCATGGTGGTGGTGGCCAGCAACAGGGCGTTGGGATTGGCCAGGCCCACGTCCTCGGCCGCCAGGATGACCATGCGCCGGGCAATGAACTCGATGTCCTCGCCGCCATCGAGCATGCGGGCCAGCCAGTAGACGGCGGCATTGGGATCGCTGCCGCGCATGCTTTTGATAAAAGCCGAGATGATATCGTAATGCTGTTCGCCGGTCTTGTCGTACAATGCGGCATTTTGCTGGATGAAATCGCGCACCAGGTCGTTGGTGATGTGCAAAGGCTGTCCATTGGCCTGGGAATTGGCGACCAGCTCCAGTGCGTTGAGCAGCCGGCGGGCGTCGCCGCCGGAATACAGCAGCAGGGCTTCGTACTCTTCCATCCGAATATCCTGCGATCTCAGTACACCATCTTCCTGCAGCGCACGATCCACCAAGCCGATGAGTTCGTCCTTGGTCAGGTGCTGGAGCACGTACACCTGACAGCGCGAAAGCAGGGCGGGAATCACTTCGAAAGAGGGGTTCTCCGTGGTAGCGCCGATCAACGTGACGGTGCCCTTTTCCACCGCACCGAGCAGGGCGTCCTGCTGGCTTTTCGAAAAACGGTGGATCTCATCGATGAACAGAATGGCGCCGCTGCCTGTCCTGCTGCCAGCAGGAGCGCTGAATAAATTTTGCTTCGCCGCACTGTCAATGGCTTCGCGAATGTCTTTTACGCCTGCATTGATGGCGGAGAGTTGGAAGAACGGACGGTTCAGCAGTTTCGCAATCAGCTGGGCCAGGGTGGTTTTGCCGACCCCCGGCGGCCCCCACAGAATGAAAGAAGGAATCTTGCCCCGCTCGATGGCCTGCCGCAGTACCGCGCCTTCCCCCACGAGGTGGACCTGCCCGACAAATTCGGCCAGGGTGTGGGGACGCATCCGTTCAGCCAGTGGTGTCATTGTAAGGAGAAATGGGTGAAGAGGTGTAGAATTTAGATAACCAATAACTCACGCCGCTATTTCCGGCAGCACAATTACAAAGGTGGCTCCTGCTCCGGGCCGGCCTTCGGCGGTGATGAAGCCGCCATGGTGCTCCACAATTTTTTTACAAATGGCCAGGCCGATACCGCTGCCTTCATATTGGCTGCGGCCATGCAATCGCTGAAAAATGGCGAAGATCTTCTCGCCATATTGCGGTTCAAAACCGATGCCATTATCCGCGACGGTGATGTGCACAAAATTCCGGGACGTGGGCAAGTGGTAGCCCTGCTTCTCTTCCGCCGTAAGGGAACGGCTGAGAATCTGTATGATGGGCGGTACGCCGGGGCGAGAAAATTTGAGGGCATTATGGAGCAAATTGAGCAACAATTGGTGCATTTGCGAGGGAATGGCCGTAATCACTGGTAAAGGCTGCCGCTCAATACGCCCGGCTTTCTCCAACAACACAACTTCCAGGTCGGTTTGTACGCTGTCCAAAGTCTCCGTCAGGTCAGTGCGGTGGAACGCGTCTTCCCGCCGGCCGATCCGCGAGAAATTGAGCAGGTCGTCGATCAGTTCCTGCATCCGGCGGGCGGCGTTGAACATGCGTTCCAGGTATATCAAACCGTCGCCTTCCAGCGTCGCCTGGTATTTTTTTTGCAGCCGACCGCCAAAGGCCGTTATTTTACGCAAAGGCTCCTGTAAGTCGTGCGAAGCGATGTAGGCAAACTGCTCCAGCTCGTGGTTGGAGCGGTTGAGTTCGAGCACCTTGCGTTCCAGTTCCTGCTGAATTTTGATCTGGGAAGAAATATCGGCGACACTGCCGACCATCTGCGCGGGTTTGCCATCGGCTGCCCATTCCAGCACCCGCGAATGCGTCTTGATCCAGATCACCCGGCCCGTCCTGGTGATCAGCCGTTGGACGACATCGCCCGGATCTGCTTCGTCCGCTGCCCGGATTCGTTGTTCTTGTTTCTTGCCGTCGTCCAGATCATCGGGGTGAATGTGTTGCATGAAAAAATCCACCGTTACCCTGGCGGTCCGCTCCACTGGCGGGTAGTCCAGCAAAGACCACAACCCGGCTGACCAGTACACCTCGTCCGTAAGCAGGTCCCAGGACCAGCCCCCATAGTGCAGCTGCTGCTCGGATTCCTGCAGTAAGGCTTCATTGGTGCTCAGTTTCTGCAGGGCCTGCTGTTCCTTGGTCACGTCGATGGCGGTGCCGATCAGCTTGACCATTTTCCCCTCCGTATCGAAGATGGGCATATTCTTGGTCCGCAGCCAGCGCTCGGCGCCGTCGTCGGTCACGGGCCGGTAAAGGCCCTCGAAAATACCCGGCTTTTCCATATTGGACAATATCGCGTGCACGGCCGGTAAGTCGCGCGGGTCAATCCAGGTCAGGGTGAGCGCGTACGTCAGGGGGGTGTCGCGGTATTTGTTGGGGTCCTTGCCGTGTAAATAATAGAGTCCCTCCGACCAGATGCCCAGGTCGGTGGCCAGGTCCCATTCATAGCT
>JBKJKS010000326.1:0-5311 GCA_046597295.1 Saprospiraceae bacterium | reverse complement strand
GCATGCAGGCTGATGTCGGGATATTCCTCCGACACCTTGTCCTCCAGCATCTCGTGCGAGATCTGGTTGATCTGCCCCTCCGTCAGGTGCTCGGAAAGCTGATAGGTCAACAGGATGGCCGCCGCTTCCGGGGGTTCAAAATCGGTGATGGCCATCAGCAGGTAGCTGCCCAGGTCCTCTTCCTTGATCTGGTCCACGTCGGCATAGTTGAACCGCGTCAGCAGTTCCCGGAAATCGTCGGACGACCAATAGGTGATTACTTCGTTGACGGAGTCGATATTATTGATTTTGATACGGTAGGTCATGGTGATGTCGTTGGTGTGGAATGGTTTGAATGCGTTCAGATCGATGGTACGGGCCTGGCAATGGTCCGTCGCCCAAACTACGTTGCGCTGATTAAAGTTGTTCGGGGGCAGTTGAAAAAGTAGGCCATCGGTCGGCGGGTGCTGTGGGAGCGGGCGGTTGGGAAGAAGGGGCCAGGTAAGCAAATCCTGGAAATTGATTGAATTTCAGGATTTGAATCTGGGAATTTAGTTAATTTACCGGATTGCCGGGCGCAGGAAACGCGCCGCCTGCACGGACCACCTCAACTCTTTTACTTTGCCGCTGATCAGGTAATTCCCAAGAATGGCTCTGATTTGATCCATACGTTTTTGTGTTGCCATCGATCCATTTTTTGGACCGAAATCGGGCATTTATAACCGTATGTATCCACATCTTCCGGGGGTCAAATGCGCCGGAATGTTACCAACATTTTGGGGGTCAAAGCTCCGGAATGAGGGGGTCAGACCAAATTGGAACGAGGGGGTCAAAGCTTCCGGAATATACACAAGGCTAGATGTAATAGCATCTGGAAGAAGAAGAGGCTGGTGGGGCCAAAAATCGGCGCGACGGTAAGACAAGTAAGACGGTTCGAAGCCGCTTTGGCCAACTTCCCAGCGATACGCCTCGAGATCGGGAAGAATTGCAAACCTATTGCAATAGAGATTACATGTTTCGTAGAAGACTAAGACAGCATGAGTTACTTTTCATTTCTCCTATCTTCAACTTTCATCTGCACTGCCTGAGTGTAATACGGGTGATCAGTTTCCTTCAGAATGGCATTTAAAGCAGTATTGAATAATACCCGCTGCCCTGCGTCTGCAGAAAGGGCATGATAGCAAAGCAGCTGGTTCCATTCAGCTTCCTTGGCTCCTGGGGATGATTGTGCATACACGTTCTGCATCCGCGCAAACATGGGTTCTGCCTCTAAAAAACGATGCTGGCCAAAGAGTGTGTGCGCGAGCAAGCGAATGGCGACCCGGTTGGTAGAATCGATTTTAAAGGCCGCCCGCGCTTTGTCTTCCGCTTGTTTCAGGTCGGATTTTTGAAAAGACAGGACTCCGTCTTTCAAGAGTTTGTTTACCGGGGATTCTTCCCCCCTTCGTAGCGCGTCGCCTAAATCTTTCGGTTTCGAGTAGTATGCAAACGGACCGGATGGCTTACCGGTGGCTTTTGTTGCTTCATTAAGTTGTTGCCGCAATTGCTCGTTTTCGAGGGAAAGACTGTCAATCTGCGCCGGGTCAACTAGCGGATGTTGCCTCAATTCAAACAACAAGCTGTCCCGTTGCCTGACTTCGGCTTCCAGTGCTGCAATTTTTTGTTTGACGGAGCCGGACTTTGATCTTTGGTAAAATATAAAAGACCCGGCTACAAACAATAGGGCAATAGCTACCAGCAACCAGTTTCGGTTAGGTCCGGAAGTTTTAGGCAGCTGGGGTTTCGTAGTTTCTTCCCCGACATCATTTATATCCACGCCTTCCATCCAGGCCAGTACATTTTGTTGAAGATGCTGCTCCGAAAGGTGGTCCATGGCTTGCAGGGTCAGGCGATGCAGGTCAACCTCCTCGGCCAGTGCAGGGTCTGTGGCCATCTCCGCTTGAAAAGCGGCGGCTTCGGCAGCGGGCAGTTTGCCTTGCAGCCAAGCCTCTATTTTATCGCTGAGTGGGTGGTTATCCATAGCAACTTTCTTTCAAGAGGTTTTTGATGTTGGGGTTGATTCGGAGATAGGTTTTGAATCTTTCCTGACACTGCCACTTTTCCGTTTTGGCCACATCTTCCGTTCCAAAGCCCATTTCCAGCATGATTTCTTTCATGCCGAACCCATCCTTGAATAGGATCAGGATTTTTTTGCACCGTTCGCCGATGCTGGTCAGGGCCTTTTCCAGGATTTCCCGACAGTCTTTTTGGCGAAACCAGTGGTTCAGGTCATCTTCCCCTGCTGCATATAAGTTAATGCCCTCGTCCCCCGGATCTTTTTTTCGCTGACGCACAACGGCCCATGCCGCATGCAGGGTAGCGCTGGTCAGGTATGTTTTCAGCGATGCCTTGCTCAGAAAATCGTATCCGGTAGTGGTTCGTATTCGTCTGTCCACCCCAGAGCAGGCAATAGAGAAAGCCTGCCTCGATTCGTGCTCATCGCACCCGGTTCTCTTGATGACCGTGCCACAACAATAGCCGCTCCAATTTTTCGAGAGGTACCTCCACATATCCTCCCGGAGTGTGCCGCCCGAGCGAATGGCATCCATTATTTCCTGGTCGGTGTATGGCTGAAGCATGCCTCTGGAAGATTTGGAGGAATGAAGATGATAGAAGGTAACCTGATCCGGGATGGTTATTCCCGGTACAAAAGACGAAATTTTTAAAATAATTCCACCAACAGTTTACCTCCATCGCCCAGCTTTCCTCTAAGGGTCAAATACAGCATGATGAACAGGCTATCAGGCCAGACCTGCAGTGATTTTATGCGCTGTTTTTCTACTGGTTCCCTTCGCTAAGTAGTCCGAAATGAAGTCGGCTTTCTGTCTGGATGGCAGAAATAGCCATTGCTCCGCAGTATGGTCACTGCTGGGGCCTTGCATCTCATTGTCTACTGCTGACGGGCCTTTCATCGAGCTTTTTTCGCCCAATTCATTCACCCAAATTCACTATTCGATGAAAAACCTAGTCAAAAAAAGTGGGCAGTGGTACTTTAAAGTTTTTCTGGTACTCCTCCTTCCCATCATTTCCGGATCAACCAACCCGCCAGTTAGCCAAGCCACTTGTCCCGGTTCCCAGATTTTCGCGATCAGCCAGCCGGATGGTTCGGCTTCTTTTTCCTGGAATGCAGTTAGTGGAGCTTCCGGTTATGTCGTATACTACATCAGGCAGAACGATAATTATACCAGTCCGCAAACCCATACTTCCAACACATCAATTACGTATTCCGGACTTCCATCCGGCAGATACATTTTTTATATCGCTACGGATTGGGGCAGTACGCTTTCCGATTTCATTATTCTTGAGGATTTGATAATTTAATTATCTACATGTCGCGGTCGGAATACTTGGCTTTATAATCCACTGTTTTTTCCATAAGCCAGATTTTGGAGTAAAGCACGGGCGCTTTTTCAATGCAACCAATAATTACCTTTTTGCTGGATTTTTGGACCACCAATCTTCTTAGGATCAGGACAAAGGCCAGCATAGCGTCGACTGCCTTCGTTTTGAGGGACGACCGGCGTAATAAATATTCAAAATGATCACAGGTATCCAAAAGGACGTGCTGCTCGGCTTGCAATTCATAATAACTTCTCAGCAGCAGGGATTGGGACCGCAAAATGTCTAAATGGGTCTCAAATCTAAACGATTCGAGCAAGGATAGAACTTCCCGGAATTTGCCCGTTTCAAAGGCTAAAACGGCCTGGGCCAATCGGATAGCTTCTGCGCGGTGGTTTTCAAATACCACGTGACTGTAATCCCGGATAAACCCGGCAGCCCAGGCAAAGTCTTTGGTCAGACAGGCTACGGTCACAATGTTGCCGAAGGAGGAGGAAGGCAAATATTCGTTCTGGAGAAAAACGCCGTAGGTAAGACCGATCTTGTTCAGTCGATGCAACCTTTCATAATGGATGGCCTCCTGGTTATGACGGCTTTGATCAGCCGTAAAATTTTGCGCGTATCGAATAATGCCTTCCACATCTTTGGGACCTAGATGTTGGCCATGTTGATTAAGCAGCAACTCCAGCTGGACGAAATGCTCTTCTTCTCCGGCATCCGCTAAACGCCACAAAGCTGCGTAGGCGTCCTTTAAAATGGACAGACCAACCTGTTGAAAATCAGTCGCCTCCTTCAGCTGATGGGTAAGATGTAGGTCAGTAACTTTTTTTACCATGGTCATTTCACAGGCCATTTTCAGGCGGATGATCTCCCAGCAGTCGGTCATGGTTTCCGTGCACTGCTGAATAATTTTGGCTTGGATCATGGGTTTGTCCCAGGAGAGATGTTCCCGGTAAAAATAGCTCGCTATCCAGTTGGGGAAGGCGTCAGCGGATGACATGAACGGGGCGCTCCGCGTTTGATGGTAGAACTCCGTTGCCTTCCTGGAAAACTCCTCCTTCATCCCCTTTTCCTGCAAAATGCCAAGCCAGATCGTTTGTTGCACCAGCTGGTTTTGTTGCGCTTTGGTCTCGATCAGGAAGTTTTTCAACCATTTTTTTAGCTCCGACGCGGTATTCTGCATGTTTTTATGCGCGTTGGCATCTTTATCAAAGTTCGTTTTGAAAATTTTTTGATGGGCGTATTCAATTCGAAGCGGTTCCTGCTGATCAAAATCCGGGTAAAACCTGATCAGGTACTCAAAAACCCGCAGGGCGATTTTCTCCCGGGGATGGGTTCGCTTCAGGTATTTATGATAGCCATCCAATTCCTGCCGGGTTAACTTTTTCAGCAGCGAAAGAAATTTATTTTTATGCATGTCCCGGAATTTTTCGGGGAAAATTACCTATTCCTGCTGAATTCAGCCGGATATAGAACCGGCCTATCATTTAATTGAAACGCAGGCTTACGGGACCCATAAAAAGAAGAATATCAATGCAAATGGTCCGAAAAACCTCCATAACGCCTGGTTTCTGGGCGCCCCACCTTCGATTACTGCAAGGCAAAGGCTTACAGAAACGACCGAAAACGCTCGGGGAAAAAGGGGAAATCTGCTTTTGTTTCACCAGCGGGTACGCATCGATCATTGTGCATGATTATTCAAGTACTACGGCGTATTACCCACGATTCCAGCATTCCCCCTCCAGCCATTTTACGCATGCACGAGCCAAGAAAACATATTTTAGATAAGTTCCAGCAGCACCTGCGCCACAGCTTTGAAGTATTCTGTGAGCGACATGATATCAAAAAAACAGATGATCATTTCATCACTTTTTTGATCGATCAGAATTTGATCGCTATGCCGCACCTCTTACGCTATACAGTTTGCAAGGAATTTGAAAAAATGTCAATTGAA
>JBKJKS010000217.1:0-5194 GCA_046597295.1 Saprospiraceae bacterium | reverse complement strand
CTGGCCAAACAGATCGCCGACGATGTTCATAGCGTCCATGAGTGGCCCTTCGATCACGTGCAGGGGCTCCGGATACAGCAGACGCGCTTCCTCCGTGTCGGCCTCAATAAAATCGGTAATGCCCTTCACCAAAGCGTGTTCGAGGCGTTTCTGCACCGGCGCTTCCCGCCAGGCGAGGTCTTTCTCGATGACCTTACCACCGCTTTTCACTTGTTCGGCGTACTTCACCAGCTCATCCGTCGCGTTCGGGTGTCTATTAAACAACACATCCTCAATGCGTTGCAACAGATCGGGCGAAATATTGGCGTAGATCTCGAGCATGCCGGCGTTCACAATGCCCATGTCCATCCCGGCCTGGGTGGCATGATACAAAAACACCGAGTGCATCGCCTCCCGCACGTGGTTATTACCCCGGAAAGAGAACGACAGATTACTCACGCCGCCGCTGATTTTCGCGCCGGGGCAGGTTCGTTTCAGCACCCGCGTCGCTTCCAGGAAATTAACGGCGTACGCATTATGCTCTTCAATACCGGTCGCGATGGCGAAAATATTGGGATCGAAAATGATGTCGGTTGGGTCAAAACCAACCTGTTCGGTCAGGATACGGTAGGCTTTCTGACAGATGTCGATCTTGCGGGCGGTCGTATCGGCCTGGCCCTGCTCGTCGAAGGCCATGACCACCACCGCTGCGCCGTATTTTCGGCAAATGTTGGCCTGGCGGATGAATTCGGCTTCGCCCTCCTTCATGGAAATGGAGTTGACGACGCACTTGCCCTGCAAACATTTCAGCCCGGCCTCGATGATGTGGAACTTCGAAGAGTCCACCATAATCGGCAGTTTGGCAATGTCCGGCTCAGCCGCCACCAAGTTCAGAAAGGTCACCATCGCCTGTTCCGAATCGAGCAGCCCTTCATCCATGTTCACGTCGATGATCTGGGCGCCGCCGTCCACCTGCTGGCGGGCCACGGAGAGGGCTTCCGTGAAGTTGCCGGCCTTGATATAACCGGCAAATTTGGCTGAGCCGGTCACGTTGGTCCGCTCACCAATATTGACAAAATTGGTGTTTTCCCGCATGATGAGCGGCTCCAGACCGGCCAGCATGGTGTAGACCGGCAGCGTAGGAATTTCGCGGGGCGCCAGGTGGGCAACATGGCTGGCAATATGGCGTATGTGATCGGGTGTTGTGCCGCAGCAGCCGCCGAGGATGTTGACAAAACCGGATTGGGCGAATTCTTCCACCAGGCTGCACATCTCGTGCGGCGTTTGGTCATATTCGCCGAATTCATTGGGCAGCCCGGCATTGGGATAGGCGCTTACAAAACAGTCGGCAATGCCGGACAGCGCTTCCAGATGCGGGCGCATTTCTGCAGCCCCCAGGGCGCAGTTAAGACCGACCGAGAAGGGCCGCGCATGCTTCACCGCGAGCCAGAACGCTTCTACGGTTTGGCCGGAGAGGGTGCGCCCGGAAGCATCGGTGATGGTTCCGGAGATCATCACCGGCAGTCGCATAGTTCTGGCTTCAAAAACTTCCTCGACGGCGAAAATTGCGGCTTTACAATTCAGGGTATCGAAAATCGTCTCGATCATGAGCAGTTGGGAGCCGCCGTCCAGCAATCCGCGCACCTGCTCGGTATACGCTTCCTTGACCTGATCGAAGGTGACGGCGCGAAAGCCCGGATCGTTCACATCGGGCGACAGTGATAGCGTTTTGCTCAGCGGGCCGATGGCGCCGGCCACGAAACGGGGCTTATCCGGATTTTGCGCGGTAAAATCGTCGGCGGCCCGACGGGCGATCTGTGCGGCGGCCAGGTTGATGTCGTAGGCTACCCCCGGCGGCATCTCGTAATCGGCCTGCGAAATGCTGGTCGCGTTGAACGTATTGGTCTCGATAATATCGGCGCCCGCCTCCAGGTAGGCCCGGTGGATCGCTTCGACCACATCGGGCCGGGTGAGGTTGAGCAGATCGTTGTCGCCCTGCAGATCGCGGTGGTGGTGCCGGAAGCGCTCACCCCGGAATTCGGCTTCGGTCAGTTTATATTGCTGGATCATGGTGCCCATCGCACCATCGATGATGAGGATGCGTTGGCGGGCGGCATGGATCAGGGTGGGGAGTATTTCGTTCGTCACGGCAGGCCTGTTTTTAAAGGCAAAGGTAACGAAAGGGGTAGGGGACTTGTTCAGGAATGTAAGCTCGTCTTTTCCAGGAAAGCGGCATCCACCGTGATGAGCAGGCTAAATCCGAGATGCCCCAGTTCGACCTGTAGTTTGCGTTTACCTTCCACTTTCACAATCCGGCCCTGCATACCCATCAGATTGCCGGCCGCGATTTCGACGGTATCACCTTCGGAAAACTGGCCCGGTATGGCTTCTACATCCAAGCCATCCTCCAACGTAATGCGGCGTAGAATGTCGATTTCCTCTTCCGGAATGGCGATCATGTTTTTGGAAAATTTCACAAACCCCGCTACATTTTCGGTTTCCAGTACCGGTACGTACTCCCTTTTCACGATTTTAACGAACACGTAGGAATTGATCAGCGGCTTCTCGATGATGCGCGTACTGCGGGTATAGCGACGCATTAATTTCTGCAGGGGCAGGTAAGCCAACACACCTTTTTTAGACAGCATCCGCTGTACGAATTTCTCGCTTTTGGAACGGGTGTGCACGGCAAACCAGCGGGGTTCGGATTCGTGCAGGTGGTTGATAATGACGGGCTGTTTGCTCACGGTAAAATTATTCGACGTCTAAGGCAACAGACAAGCTGTAATTGATACAAATAAATACCAAAAAATGTTTTTTTACTTCAATAAAATAACAATATCATCCTGTAGCCGGTATTCTTCCCGGCTTTCCGGACAAATAGCCAGTCCACCGGCATCAAATTCGAGGCGATGACCGAAGCGGCTTACCCAGCCCGCTTGCCGGGCGGGATTGCCCATCACGAGGGCGAAGGCCGGAACGGATCTGGTCACCACCGCCCCGGCCCCAATCAGGCAGTATTCACCCAGCGTGACCCCGCAAATGATGGTCGCATTGGCCCCGATGCTGGCACCCGTGCCCACCATCGTCGGTCGAAATTCATTCTTCCGCTCCAGAAAGCTGCGCGGATTGATCACATTGGTAAACACCGCCGACGGACCGATGAACACGTCGTTTGCGCAGACGACGCCGGTGTACAGCGATACGTTGTTCTGCACTTTCACGCCATTGCCGAGCCGCACTCCGGGGGCGATCATGACGTTCTGACCCAAAATACAGCGTTCACCCAGCACGCAGCCGGGCATCAGGTGACAAAAGTGCCAGATCTTGGAACCGGCTCCGATTTGGCAGCCTTCGTCCACCACCGCCGTAGAATGCGCAAAAAAGGACATGGCTAATAATTTAGAAATCCAGAGGGGGGTTCCAAAGATTCATGCGCAGACCGATGCCGAACAGTTTGGTGGACTGGTCCCGGGCATCGTCGGCGCTGTTTTTTTGGCGAAGCAGCACTTTGGCATCGATGTACAAGTTGTGGTACAGCATCCAGGAAACATCCAGGGCGGCCAGCTGAATGGTCGCAGCGGTGCCCTGACCGACGGTGTTGCCGTAGTCCTGTACCCGCGATCCATAGTTGAGCAGCGGATTGGCCCCCCAATTCTCGGTAGCGGTGTTGTCACCGGTTTGGGCGCGCATCAGGCGACCTTCGAACAACCAGCGTGGCGTCGGCTGGTAACGGGCGATACCGACGATCTCTTTAAAATTGGAGAGCAACGGATGCGCCAGCGGTTGATTAAAATGGGTATAGCTGTTCAGCGAATCGTAGTGCGAGTAGGTATAAGGCCGCACCGCGTTGAATTCCAGTTGCAGATCCAGGTGATCCACGCCGAGGGCATTCATGTACTTCAAACCGGCCTGTAGCCCAAACTTATTGCCCCACCAGCCTTTTTGCTCGGGCTTGAACACGGCCGATACCAGGAACTCATCGATCATCACCTGTCCATACAACTGAAAACGGCGAAAAAGATTCCAGTGCCCATCCAGACCAATGAGCACATTGTCCGGACTGCCCAGCATGCCCTCCACGGTGCGGTACAGGATGACGGGGTTCAGGTACTGCCACTCGAACTGACGGCTGCGATTGAACACCGTGGCTTCAAAAAAAGCCACCGACAAGCGGGGCGTGATCTTGTAGTTCAGGTAGTGGAGCGCCACGTATTTTTTGGGCAATTTTTCATTGCCGTTCGTCTGCCGCTGCGAGATCGGGCTGAGTTCCATGAACAGATTCTGGTAGTGGAAGCGCCAGACGCGGGTGCTGAGTTTCAGGTAAAAACCATTGTTGGCATAGTCGGACAGCAGTAATGACCGGTAGCCGTTGCCGATGAAATGCCGCCCGTGGCCCAGTTGCAGGCTCACGTGGGGCGTCACGTGCAAGCCGATGTAAGCCGACGCTACGTTGAAGTCGTAGGCATCCCGCACGTCCACAATGCGGGGCTGGTAGTTTTTGTAAAACCCGGCCCCCGGCACCGCCTGATATTCCTCCACCCGGTCGGTCACGTAGCCGGGGTAACGGGCCTGCGATTCTATAATATTGGTATGAAAGAACACTTTGCGATCCACCGTCCCGCGCACTTCGAGCCCGCGCTGGTTCTGGAATAATAGGGCCGGATCGCCCTGCTCCTGCGCAATCTGCAGGTTCAAAAGGGGATTAACCCGCATCTGGAAATCAGGCACGTTCACCTCGAAGAGGTTCGCCGGCGTTCGGTAAAACGATTTCAGGATCGGGCGTTGATTCCGCCGGAGGCGGGGGCTGGTATCGGACAGCCATTCGTTGTTGTCATCGAACAGGTACTGCAAGTCCTGCCGGTCGCGGCGACTGAGATCGAAGGCCGCGGTGTCTACTTTAAGCGCATAGGCGGCGACATCCTGGCGGGAGTAATATTTTAGTTCCGCATGGATCGGACTGGCCACATCGGTCATGATATCCAGCCGGTCGAGAATATGATAGGTAGGTGCATGCAGCGGTACGCCGGAGGCTTGCGCAATTAGCAAAGCGGATGGACACAGACCGGTGAGGGCCAACAGCAGGCGGGGTAGGGATGAAGTCATGTACTCGGGTTTATAAGGTACAGCGGGCCAACTACCCGGATGTGTCGCCAATGAACGCCCGGTAATAGGCCTGCCAATTGGCCCAAAAGTAGGTATTCCACGAAGAGTT
>JBKJKS010000591.1:0-4488 GCA_046597295.1 Saprospiraceae bacterium | reverse complement strand
GATCAGCCAGGTACCGTCGCGTTTTTCGCTGCCGCTGCAATAAATGTCGTCCAGCCCGTCGCCATTGGCGTCGCCGACGGCCATGCCGGGACCATACTGCGAAAACTTATGCGGCAGCGTACGCTGAATGTCGAAGTCGATAAAATCCTTTTCGTCGTGTACGTAGTCCAGGTCCCAGAGCGCCGGATTCTGCGGGACCACCATCCCTGCGTTCCGCCACCCGGACGGCGATCCGGGATGTTCCCCATAGGCGATGTTGATGGTCTGGTTAGCCGGCACTTTGAATAGCGTGGCGGTTTCCCGTGCATTCCAGCGCACAATAATGGAATCTACTTGCGTAGCGGTGCCCAGCCCCAGGTGAATGATGTTTTCGGAAGTGGAATTATAGCCCCGGGCCGATAGTACCGCTGCCGCTTGCTTTTGCCCCGCCCAGCAGACGGTAACCTGCGCGCCGTAGGCATCGGGATTGCTGCGGCCGCCCTGCAGCCTGATGCGGAGGTAGGCCGGTTTTTTCTCGGCCGCGTTTAGGGTGTTCTGAAAGACGAAGGCCCGGTCGTTGATATTATTGACGACCAGATCCAGATCGCCGTCGTTGTCCAGGTCGCCATACGCTGCGCCGTTGGAAAATGCCGGTACGTCCACGCCCCAGGTGGCCGAATAATCGGAAAAATGCAGATTACCGTCGTTCCGGAAAACAAATTTGGGCACCTTAATTTTAGGGATCATGTCCTGCAACTCCATCGGCGGCACCAGGTAGCTGACCGAACTACGGTAGGCGCCAAAATCGTGGTCGGTCACGTCGCGGGGGAACCCGTTGGTGATAAAAATATCGCGGTAGCCGTCGTTATCGAAATCGGCCATCAGCGGCGTCCAGCTCCATTCCGTTTCCTGGACACCGGCATAAAAAGCGACGTCGCTGTATACCGGCAGCCCGGTAGCCGGGTTAATGCCCCGATTGAGCTGGAGGGTGTTGCGGGAGTACTGGTATTCGTAGCCGTACTCCTCGTTGTTGGCGTAGGTCGCGTAGTTGTTGCCGTTCAGAAACAACTTTTTCCGCTTGTTGTAGTAGGGCAGCATCTCGGTGGTAAAGACGTCCAGTTTGCCGTCATTATTGATGTCGGCGACGTCGCTGCCCATGGCCGAAGCGGATTGGTGTTTGAAGATTTGGGCGATCTGGTTGGTAAAGGTACCGTCATGGTTATTGATGTAGAGCAGGTCGTTGCTGACGTAGTCATTGGCCACGTAAATATCCGGCCAGCCGTCTTCATTGAAATCCGTGATCAGGGCGCTGTGGCTGTAGCCTTCCCAGATCAGCCCGGCCTGCGCGGTCACTTCGGTGAAAACGGGATGTCCCAGGGCAGGGTCCGGGTCGCTGCGATAAAGCCGGTCGCGATTGACCGCCGTACCGTCTTTTACTTTGGGCAGGTAGCGATTGGGGTTGGGCCGCTCCATGAAATTGGTGCTGATGAACAGGTCCGGATCGCCGTCGAGGTCGTAGTCGAAGAACTGGGCATTGGCGGAGTGGGTGGTGTCGTCGAGGCCGTAGGCGCGGGCCATTTCGACAAAGTGCGGA
Source organism: Saprospiraceae bacterium (assembly GCA_046597295.1). GTDB lineage: Bacteria > Bacteroidota > Bacteroidia > Chitinophagales > Saprospiraceae > M3007. Next base: position 2,915 of record JBKJKS010000591.1, on the reverse strand, counting down.
ACGCCCTGCGGGTCATTGCCCTGGTTGACGAACAACAGATTTTTTCTTTTTTCGGGATTCGGATCGAAGGTGTTGCAAACGTACAGGTCCGCTTTCCCGTCGCCGTTGATGTCCAGGATATTGATGCCGGAGGACCATTGTCCCGCTTTTTTGCCGGTGCCGGACGCCTGGGTCACGTCTTCAAAGCGCAGCCCGCCGCGGTTGAGGTACAGTCTGTTATCCACTTGGTTGCCGGTGAAATAGAGGTCCTGCCAACCGTCGCCATTCAGGTCACCCAGGCCCACGCCGCCACCGTTGTAAATGAATTCGGTGTTGAGGATATTCAGCGAATCGTATTCGGTGATCGTATTATTAAAATCAATTCCGGTTTTGGTACTATCCAGTAAGCGAAATAGTTTTTCTTGTTGCTGACAGCTGACCAAGGCTAGTAAGATGGAGACTGGGAAAAGTAGTTTATGCATTAGGCATTTGAATTTTGTAGAGAGCGGAACACCCTATTTTTTGTCATCCTGTCGGGAACCGTCCACGTCTCGGAACACTCTGCGCGTACACCGTAGAGCGGATGGTTCCCGACAGGATGACAAAAGTAGAGTACACCAAAACGCATGGCCCGACAACCATGACCTACTCCAAACCAATTATAAAAAAAGGCTGGGCATGTTTAGATCTCTGCGAAACAGAAACCCAAACATACCCAACCCTCATTTTGCACTAAACTTTTTTTATTTGAAAATTCGATTTCAATAACCCGGATTCTGTCTGAGCACACCCGCCCCCTGCAAGTCGATCTGCGACTGTGGAATGGGATAGTACTGGTCTGTTTCCGTAAAAGTAGCGCCTCCCAGGGCGGCGGTCAGGAGGGCGCCATCATGCTGCAGGTAAGCATTGAGCACCGGCACCGCAATACCCCAGCGCACCAGATCGAAGAAGCGATGTCCTTCACCGGAAAGTTCGAGTTTGCGTTCCAGGCGAACAGCGGTACGGGCAGCCTCCTGGTTGGCAAAAGCACTGTTGTACAAACCAATGACGTAGTTGGCCGCATTCGCGCCGCCTTTCATCACCCAGGTAGCGGGGTTGGCCGCACGCGCCCGAACCCGGTTGATGTATTCCCGGGCAGTCTCCAGGCTACCGGCTTCAATTTCCGCCTCGGCGGCCATCAGCAACACATCTGCGAAACGGATGATCGGCTGGTTTTGTGCCGTGTAACCACGCGTCCACGAGGAACCGTCGGTGAGCGTGCTCGCCGTGGCCTTGTAGTACACGAATTTTTTCGGCGAATACGGTCCGGCATACGGCTGGGAGCGGATCCAGTTATCACCGGGGTGATCGATCCAGTCGAGGTAGGGAATACCGCGGCGGCCGACCGAATGGTCGAGACGCGGGTCGAGATTACCGGCATCCGGCGTGAACGGATCGGCAGATTTCAAACCGAAGTCGTTTTTCACCTCGTTCGCCGGATTGTTATACGAACCATCCAGCAAGGGCAGCCCGTTGGCATCGGTACGGAAAGTGTTGACCAGATCGAAACTGGGCTGGAAAAATCCACAGCAACCCGCCGGCCCGTCGGAACCGGTGTTGTAAGGGAAGTTCAGCACGTTCTCGTTGTTGGAATTGTTGACGTCGCCCGTATTAACGGCGGCCTGAACGGAGAACACTGCCTCTTTGCTGTTATCGTTCTCGGCCTTGAACACATCGGCATAGCCGTTCAGCAGATCGTATTTCTCCCCGCCGGAGGTCTTGCCATTGGCAATGATGTCGGTGAAGAGCGTCTTTGCTTCGGCAAACTTCTGTTGATACAGATATACCTTGGCCAGGAGTGCGCCTGCCGCCCATTTGTTGGCGCGACCCAAAGCCGACTGGGTTTCCGGCAGGTTAGAGAAGGCGTACATCAGGTCTGCTTCGATTTTCGGCCACACGTCCGTATTGTTCGATACCCGGATGGCTTCATCGGCGGTCATGGTCTCGTCCACGTAGGGCACATTATTCCAGAGGCGCTTCAATTCGAAGTAGTACAGGCCGCGCAGGAAACGGGCTTCGGAGGTGATGCGGGTTTTATCTTCCGGCGTCACGGTTGGGTCGGTCGTGGAACCGACGAGACGCAGCAGGGTATTGCACCGGGCTACTCCTTCATAAGTCATGCGCCACTTGTCGCCGACTACGCCATTGTTTGGCAGCGTTTCATAGCGCTGTATCGGATTGACAACGGCCTGGTCGCCGGCATCCGTACCCTTGTTGGCTTCTCCGCCCATGATACTGCCGTGGACCCAGTTGCCCATACCGGTATAAAAGCTGGCTGCCCGGCCGGTCAGGATGCTGTAACAGCCAACCAGCAGGCCATCGAGGCCCTTTTTGCTACTCAGTACTTCTTCGGTCAGCGAGCCATTGGCCGGCACTTCCAGGAAGTCTTTTTTGCAGGCCGATACCACGAGATTCAATGCCAGAATGACACTGAGCGCGGCAAACACCTTGGTGATATGATTGAATGAATTTTTCATGTTTTTTTATTGTTGATATGAAAAAAAGCGGTTGATGAGGGTTGATGAAGGTTGATAATGTAGCGTACACCGCGATTATAAACCTTTATAAACCTTTATCAACTTTTAAAAGGTGACCCCCAAACCGACGACCACACTGCGGGTGACCGGGTAGTTGCCTACGTCAATACCGAAATTGGTATCGGCGGCGCCACCCACGGCCGGATCCAGGCCCGAGTACTTGGTGAGGGTGAAAATGTTGTTTGCCCCAACGTAAATACGAGCGCGCGATACATCGATGCGGCTGGGCAGGATATTCGCCAGGTTGTAGCCAATGTTGATGTTCTGCATCCGCAGGAAGGAACCGTCTTCTACGTACCAGGAGTTGGGCTGGGTATTCGTACTGAAATTCGACACGTCTTCGAAAATGGGCGTTTCGGC
>JBKJKS010000409.1:0-3884 GCA_046597295.1 Saprospiraceae bacterium | reverse complement strand
TATTCGCCATCGCGCAGCCTGAGCGCCTGCGGGGCAAGCACCTGCTGCTGGTGGATGATGTGCTGACCACCGGCGCCACCCTGGAAACCTGCGGGCACCTGCTGCTCTCCATAGCGGATACGCGGCTGAGTATGGCCACGATTGCGATTGCGATGCATTAGGTGGGCGGAATTTATTCCGCCACTGATTCATTATCAAGCTATTAAGATTCCAAGCGAAATAAATTTCGCACGCCATGCGCCGTCTTTATCCCCGACGAATTCAGGACACCCTGTATCTTTCCCGGCTGCTGGAGGCTTATCTCCAGGCCCTGCGGGAATCACCGCTGCAGGTGCAGGTCAAAACACTGAGCTGGGAAAGCCAGATACCGGAAAGTATTTTTTATCGCCTGCGGGATATGCACCGCAACCCGGCCGATGCGGTGCATATCCAGGCCGAAGATTTCCACATCCTTTTTTCCAACATCATGTTCCGCTTTCCAACGGTGAAGCTGTGGCTGCAAGATGATGGCGAGCTGTTCATCGAAATGTGACGGCCTTACACCAATCCCTCGCGCACCAGATCGTGCAGGTGGACCATGCCCAAATACTGCCCGTCTTCCAGCACGACCAACTGGGTGATGGCATGCTCCCGTAACAGCACCAGGGCGTCCACCGCCAGCGCATTGGGCGTAATGGATTTGGGCGACGCCGTTAATAGGTCACGGGCATGCAAAGCGCTGTAATCGGCCGCACCACGGGCCAGCATCCGCCGCAGGTCGCCGTCGGTGACGATGCCGAGCAGGTGTCCATCATCGTCCAGCACAGCCGTAGCACCCAGCCGCTTCGATGAAATTTCCAGGATCACCTCGTGCAGCGTGGCCTCCGGACCGACGACTGGCCGCTCATGCAGGGGGTACAGGTCGCGGACCCGCAAATAGAGTTGTTTCCCCAAAGCGCCGCCGGGATGAAATTTGGCAAAATCATGGGTAGAGAAACCCTTGTAGGTCAGGAGCGCCACGGCCAATGCATCGCCCAGGGCCATCTGGGAAGTCGTGCTGGCGGTGGGCGCCAGGTTATTCGGATCAGCCTCCTGGGCGATGGGGGTCCAGAGCAGGTAGTCGGCCTGGCGCGCCAGCGTACTCTGGCGGATGGCCGTCATGGCGATGAGTGGGTTACCGAAGTTTTTGAGCAAGGGCACCAGCACTTTTATTTCGGCTGTTTCGCCGCTTTTGGAGAGACAGAGCACGTGGTCGTGGGGACCAATACTGCCCAGATCGCCGTGAATGGCATCGGCGGCGTGGAGGAATAGGGAAGGCGTGCCGGTCGAGTTGAGCGTAGCGACGATCTTCTGGGCGACAATAGCGCTCTTGCCGATGCCCGTCAGCACCAGCCGGCCCGGCGAGGCGGCAATGGCCGCCACGCAGGTTTGAAAATCTGGGGTATCATCGAGCGCATTGGCCAGGGCCAGCAAGGCTTCGGCTTCGATACGAATAGTCTGCTGGGCAATAGCCAGCAAATCGGCAGCTTGGTCCGGGTGCATGATGAGCGGTTGGTTTCACTTTCTAGAATGGCGCAAAACGTGCGGCAAAACTACATCCGGCCAGCCGTCATTGGCATGCCCCTGCGGCCGGCACCTTTCATCTTTCAGCCGACCAAACATTGTGCTGCCTCTTATTTCGGTTTTTATTCCTGGGAGCGGACCAGTTTTATCCAAGCGCTATTGCCCAGCATGACGATTGTAGGCAAATTTTTATTCTGATGTTGCCTTGTAAAATACACCTGAACGGAACATTCGCTGGAATGGCTGGTTTACAGGTGAAAAATTTCGGGTGGAAACTTGCTATTGTTTCGACATTTATTTTTCTATCTTTGACGGCTTTTTCAAAAAAGGCCGGTGGCTTAAGCCGGTCGACGCAAAAATTGGTTGCCTGCAAAGGGAGAGAGGTAGAACAGGGAAATGAAATTTCGTCCAAAAAAGTACCGGATGGAAAAGCATTTCTGCAAAATTTCTTACTTTCATCGGTGTAAAATCCGACGACCACCCACCGTTACCTAAGAACCCGATTTATACTTGATCCACCGCTTTTTTCCTGTACTTAGGAAGGGGCATTTTTTAAAAGAACGACACGGAGGTTTCCCTGCCAGACAACAAAAATTAATCGAATAGAAGATGACTGCGATTTCCACTGAGCCCTATACGTTGCTCGACCATTTACAAAAACATTTCGGATTTGATGCTTTCAAGGCGGAGCAAGACGCCATCATCCAAAGCCTGCTCGACGGAGAAGACACTTTTGTGATTATGCCCACTGGCGGGGGCAAGAGCCTGTGTTATCAATTGCCGGCCCTCATGCTGCCGGGTACGGCCATCGTAATCAGCCCGCTTATTGCCCTGATGAAAAATCAGGTGGACAGTATCCGCAGTTATTCCAAAGAAGATGAGGTCGCCCACTTCCTGAACTCTTCGCTGACCAAGGCGCAGATGAAAAAAGTGAAGCAGGACATCACCGACGGACGCACTAAAATACTGTACGTAGCGCCGGAAACCCTGACCAAAGAAGAGAACATCGAGTTTTTTCAAAACAGCGACATTTCCTTCGTAGCGGTGGATGAAGCCCACTGTATATCCGAGTGGGGCCACGATTTCCGCCCGGAGTACCGCCGCATCCGCGTGATGCTGGACGCTATCGCCCGCGACGTGCCGATCATGGCCTTGACCGCGACGGCCACGCCGAAGGTGCAGCAGGACATCCTCAAGAACCTGGATATGACGGCGGAAAACACCTTCATGTCTTCCTTCAACCGGGATAACCTGTTCTACGAGATCCGTCCAAAGATCAAAAAGGAGCAAACCGTCCGGCAGATCATTCAACTGATCAAGGAGGAGTTTCGCAACGAGTCGGGGATTATTTACGTCCAGAACCGCAAAACGGCGGAGGACCTGGCGCAGATGCTGCTGGTGAACGATATCAAGGCCGCGCCCTACCACGCCGGACTCGATCCCAAACTGCGCTCGAAAACGCAGGACCAATTCCTGATGGAAGACATCGATGTCATCTGTGCCACCATCGCTTTCGGCATGGGCATCGATAAGCCCGACGTGCGTTTCGTGATCCACTACGACATGCCGAAATCCATTGAAAACTACTACCAGGAGACCGGCCGCGCCGGACGGGACGGACTGGCCGGCAAATGCGTGGCGTTTTATAACTACGCCGATATCCTGCGGCTCGAAAAATTCCTGCGCGACAAGCCCGTCGCCGAGCGCGAAATGGGCGCCCAGCTCATGCAGGAAGTAGTCGCTTACGCCGAAACGGCTGCCTGCCGCCGGCGCTTTCTGCTGCACTACTTCGGGGAAGAATATGCGGAAGCGGATTGTCACAAAATGTGCGACAACTGCAAGAACCCCAAGGAAAAGATCGAAGTGCAGAAAGAGGTCGTGGCCGTCGTGCAGAGTATCCTCGATCTGAACGAGAACTATTTGATGAAGACGGTGATGGACTACATCATGGGCCGGGAAACCAAAGAGATGAAGGATTTCCGCTTCGTCGATCTGGATAACTACGGTGTCGGCGACGACCGGGACGAGAATTTCTGGAGTTCGATCTTCCGCCACGCAATGATCAACAACCTGATCTACAAGGAGATCGAGCAGTTTGGCTTGCTGAAAGTATCGGATGCCGGCAAGGCCTACCTGAAAAATCCCCAGCCGCTGCAGATCACCATCAACCACGATTACGAGGAAGGCGAATCCGATTTCGACGACGAAAAAGGGGGCACGGCGGTGCTGGACGAACCACTGATGAACATCCTGAAAGATTTGCGGAAGTCCATCGCCAAGAAGCAAAATCTGCCGCCTTACATCATTTTCCAGGATCCTTCGCTGGAAGAAATGGCCAGTCA
>JBKJKS010000357.1:0-7031 GCA_046597295.1 Saprospiraceae bacterium | reverse complement strand
GTGGGTTGGCAGGCCAGGAACATGACCAGGAAAATGGCCGGACAGATACGGAGGAAGCGGCGCATAGGAATAGGTTTGGGCGAAAGATAGAATTGATTTTTAAAGTCGGGTGTTGGTGGCTATATTCGCAACGGAAACCAAAAAAACAACAGCCATGACCAACTTGAGATTCAACTTGCTTTTGCCTCTACTCACATTTTTCGTAGCTAATATCCTTTCCGCGCAAAACCTATCCGGCGATTGGTTTGGCCTGCTGGAAGTACCGGGGATGAAACTTGAAATCGACCTGCGCGTCAAAAAGGAAGGCCACGTATATACTGCTAACATGATTGTCCCCGACCAGGGGGCGGATCTTCTCATTCCCGAATTAAATTTCAAAGACGGTCAATTAACCTTCAAACTCCCGAAGCCCGGCATCGTCTATACGGGGTTGGTAGATGCCGGATTCCAGCTGATTACCGGTACCTTCACGCAAGGGGGAGAGACTTTTCCGCTGAATTTCAGTCGTCAGAAACCGGAAGCGCCGCCCGGTAGTCAGGACTGGGTAAAGGCGCGGTTCACCAAGCAGGAAATCTACATTCCCATGCGCGACGGTGTGCGACTGTTTACTTCGATTTATGTCCCGAAAGACTCGAGCCGAAAGTACCCGCTGCTGATGACCAGGACCCCATACAATGTAGAACCGGGCGGCGAAGCGGGCACGAATTTCGGATTCCTGTTTATGACTCACCTTTTACAGGACGGGTATATCGTTGTCTTACAAGACGTTAGAGGACGTTTTATGAGCGAAGGTCAATTTGTAGACGTACGGCCCTACCTGCCGGAGAAAAAAAGCAAACAGGAGACAGATGACAACAGCGACACGTATGATACCATTGACTGGTTGCTGAACAATGTGCCGGGTAATAATGGTCGGGCGGGCATCTACGGCGTGTCTTATGACGGTTATTACGCCACGATGGCACTGCCTTCGGCGCACCCTGCGCTCAAAGCCGCCTCGCCACAAGCGCCGGTAACCAACTGGTTTTTAGGCGACGACTGGCACCATAACGGGGCCTTTTTCCTCATGGACGCTTTCAGTTTTTATTCCACCATCGGTCGCCCGCGCCTTGTTCCAACGCGCAATTGGCCCACGGCATTTGAGTGGCCGAACCAGGATAACTACCGTTTTTTCCTCGAACTCGGCGCCCTGAAAAATGTGAAAACCCGGTTTTTTGGCGACACTATCCAGTTTTGGAGCGACCTGATGGGCCACCCGAACTACGACGCTTTCTGGAAAGCGCGTGACCCGCGCCCCCACTTGAAAAACCTGCAACCCGCCGTCTTGACGGTCGGCGGCTGGTTTGATGCCGAGGACTGCTACGGTGCGTTGCGCACCTATGCGGCCATCGAAAAGCAAAACCCGGCCACCCTGTCCAATCGCCTTATCATCGGCCCATGGTTTCACGGTCAATGGACCGGCGGCGATGCAGAAAAAATGGGCAATATCCACTGGGGATTCAACACCGCCGAACATTACAAGGACGTGGAGCGCCGCTTTTTTCGCCATTACCTGCAGGGCGATGGCGCACTGGATTTGCCGGAAGCCGATATTTTTGTCACGGGCAGCAATGAGTGGCGCAGCTTCGATACCTGGCCACCCCGTAATGTATCCCGGCAAAATCTCTACTTCCAGCCGGCGGGCGGGTTGTCGTTTTCCGCGCCAACGGTAAAGGCCGGTTACGATGAGTACGTGGCCGACCCGATGAAACCCGTGCCTTACACCGAAGACGTACACCGTCAGCGCACCCGCGCCTACATGACGGACGACCAGCGTTTTGCCGCTCGTCGCCCCGACGTGATGGTGTATCAGACCGAGCCGTTGACCGGGGATGTGACGCTCACCGGCCCACTGACCGCCAATCTCTTCGTCAGTACCTCTGGCACCGACGCGGACTATGTCGTGAAATTGATTGATGTGTTCCCCGATACCCTGCTTAACTATCCGGATAACGAAAACAAAGTGCCCATGGCGGGCTACCAAATGCTGGTCCGCGGAGAGGTGATGCGCGGGCGTTTCCGGGAAAGTTTCGAGTCACCACAACCTTTCAAGCCCGGAAAAGTGACCGAAGTAAGGTTTGACATTCCCGATGTGGCGCATACCTTCCAGCGTGGGCACCGGATGATGATTCAGGTGCAAAACTCCTGGTTTCCACTGGTGGATCGTAACCCTCAAAAATTTGTGGACATTTATCAGTGCTCCGACAGCGATTTTCAAAAGGCGACACACCGTGTATACCACGATTCGGAACGTCCATCGCATGTACAAGTATGGAAACTGGAAAATAAATGACCCACAGCAAAAAACCGATTCAATGAAAAAAAAGACGTCCTTATTTGTCCTCACCCTTATTTTACTCTCCGCCTGCCAGCAAAAAACCATCCCCGCCGGCCCCGCCACCTATTCCGGAAATCCCGTCTTTCCCGGATGGTATGCCGACCCGGAAGGCATTATTTTCAAGCAGGAGTACTGGATCTATCCGACCTATTCGGACGATTATCTACAGCCGGACCGGTCAACGGAATTCTCTGCGCAGCAAGTCGCGGTACAGAAGCTGACCATTAACCAACAGTACCTGAAGCAAACCTTCGTCAACGCCTTTTCTTCCAAAGATCTGGTTACGTGGACCAAGCACCCGCACGTACTGGATATCCGGGATGTAAAATGGGCGGCTTATTCGATCTGGGCGCCTTCCGCTATCCAGGCCAATGGGAAATACTACCTGTTCTTCTCCGCCAACGATATACAGAGCAATGCCGAGCACGGCGGAATCGGCGTGGCGGTCGCCGACAAACCGGAAGGGCCGTTCAAGGACGCCTTAGGCAAGCCACTCATTAACGAGTTTCACAACGGTGCGCAGCCCATCGATCAGTTCGTCTTCCGCGACGATGACGGGCAGATGTATATGTACTACGGAGGCTGGCGGCATTGCAACGTGGTGAAACTGAGCCAGGACCTGCTGCGGGTCGAAGCGATGGCCGACGGCACGCGCTTTAAAGAGATCACCCCGGCCAACTATGTGGAAGGCCCCTTTGTTTTCAAACGGAAAAACAAATACTATTTCATGTGGTCGGAGGGCGGCTGGACGGGCCCCGATTACAGCGTGGCTTACGCGATCGGCGATTCGCCCCTGGGGCCTTTTCAGCGCATTGGCAAAATTCTGCAGCAGGATTCCACCATCGCCACGGGTTCGGGCCATCATTCGGTGATCACGATTCCCGGCACGGATGAACGCTACATCGTGTACCACCGGCGACCATTGAACACGAAAAATGCGCACCACCGGGAAACCTGTATGGACGTCCTGACTTTCGATCAGGCCGGCTATATCAATCCGGTAAAAATGACGACGCAGGGGGTGAAAAGACGTTTATTACCAAGCGAGTGAACCAAGTCCTTCACTTCCCATGCACATACTTCTCAAACAAATCCGGCCGGCGCAGTCGCGTCCGTTCCAGGCTCTGTTCGTGCCGCCAGTCGTCGATATTGCGCTCGTGTCCGGAGAGCAGCACCTCCGGCACCACCCTACCCTCCCACTCGGCGGGCCGGGTGTAGACCGGCGGCGCCAGCAGATCGTCCTGAAAACTATCGAACAGGGCCGAGGTCTCGTCGTTCAGCACGCCGGGCAGGAGCCGGCCCACGGCATCCACCAGCACGGCAGCGGCCAGCTCGCCGCCAGAAAGCACGTAGTCGCCGATGCTGATTTCCAGCGTGATGTATTTCTCGCGGATGCGCTCGTCCACGCCCTTATAATGGCCGCAGAGCACCAGGATGTTATCGTGCAGGCTTAGCCGGTTGCACAGCGCCTGATCGAGGCGAATGCCGTCGGGCGAGGTGTAGATGACCTCGTCGTAACTGCGTTCGGCCAGCAATTTATCCAGGCAGGCGGCGATCGGCTCGGGCTTCATAACCATGCCTGCGCCGCCGCCGAACTGGTAGTCATCCACCTGGCGGTGCTTGCCGACGGTATAATCCCGCAAATTATGCAACTGCACTTCCAGCAGGCCCTTGTCTTTGGCGCGCTGCATAATCGAATGATTAAGTGGACTTTCCAGTAATTCGGGCACCACGGAGAGCAGATCGAAACGCATAACAGGACGGTAGGTGGAGCAGATAGAATAGATTTGTGGAAAAGTTTGGCCGCCGTGAAATTTTCGTCGGCAAAAGGCGCTGTACTTTTGGTGCAAAAATAGGCACCTTCGCCACAAAGCATCCTTTCGATTAATCAACCAAATTTTTTAGCCCTGCCCGGTATGTTACCCATCCAACCTGACCTGCTGACCAAAGACCGCAACCGGCCCGCCCTGCGCGACCGCAACTACTACGGCATCCGCGAATTGCGCGGTGTGATCGCCCACTGGACCGCCAACCCCGATAAAGGGGCGCATGCCAAAGCCAACCGCAACTATTTCAATAACCAGACCACGCGCTACGCGTCGGCACACTACATCGTGGATGACCACTCGATCATTCAGTGCATCCCGGATAATGAAATAGCCTACCATGTCGGCGCCAACGTGTACAAACCAGACGGTCAGCGCATGATGGCCGGCAGCCCCAGCCTGACGCCCAATTACTTTGTGATCGGCTTCGAAATGTGCGTCAATGCCGACGGCGACTGGAACAAGACCTACCGCCATTCGGTGGATCTCGCGGCGCATCTGCTCCGTAAGCACGGCTTTACCACCAATGACCTGTACCGGCATTTCGATATCACCGGCAAAGACTGCCCGAAGATGATGCTCACGGCGGCGACCTGGGACAAATTCAAAAGCGAGGTGGCACTGGCGATGCGCGACGATCCCAAGCCCCCGCTTGCCCAGGGCCGGGTGACCCCGAAAGACCTGAACGTACGGACCGGACCGGGCGTAAACAACAATGCCGTGGCCAAACTGCCCCAAAATTCGCTGGTGGATATTTTCGAGAAAAAAGACGGCTGGTTACGCATCGGACCGGGACGCTGGGTGAGTGGCTTCTACGTGGATATTATTTTCACTACCCGCTGGGTACGCATCATCTCGCGCACCGACGGTGATATACGCGAGGGCGCCAACCTGAACACCAAGGTGGTGGACGCGCTACCCAACGGCATCTGGACGATGGTCGTCGCCGAGCAGGGCGACTGGTACAAACTCGGCGCCAACCGCTGGATCCTGAAAACGGTGACCCAGGTGCTGGGTGTACAGACCGGCGAAGTGATCGGCACGCCCGATCTGAATGTGCGGCTGGGGCCTGACACGGACTATGCGGTCAGCCACCGCCTGGCCCTCGGCGATCAGGTGCAGATATTCGGCGAACAGGACGGCTGGCTCCAGATCGCCCACCGGGAATGGGTGAGCGAGAAATTCATTAAAATTTTGTGAGAAAATCCAGCACGTCCACCCCGTCCGGGTAGTCCGTCAGGCCAGGCGTCTGGCTCTGGCCGAAGGGCAGCACGGACAGGTACTGCAACTGGATGTTGCCGACTGCACACTGGATTTCGTCGCTTTTGGTAGCCAGTAGCGCATCCAGATCGGCCAGATCGTCGTAGTATTCGTAGTGCACGGCGGCGATCCGGGCCTGCAGCGCGGGGTCCTCGCGCAGCAGCAGGCAGCCGTTGTTGAGGTAAGGTGTTTGGTTCATCAACCACAGGGTCAGGGTGTAGTCGAAATTGTTCTTGTATTTATCGTGGTGAATGATTTCCCGGTATTCGTGCAGGGTTTCCAGCAAAGTATCGAACTGATAGCCGTGGGGCACGTACAGTTTGCTCACGTTGCGGCAGCCGAGGCCGAAATAGCTGAAAATGTCGCGGCCCAGGGCGTGCAGGTCGGCCACCGTCTCCAGGCCGTTCAGCACCGCGATGCCGTTGCGGTTGCGCCGGATGATGTGGGGATATTTGCCGAAATACTGTTCGAAATAACGGGCCGAATTGTTGCTGCCGGTGGCGATTACCGCGTCGAAGCTGCGCATACGGTCATTTTCCACCAGGAATTCGGTGTACTCCCAGCTCTCGTGCGCCCAGTCGCCCATTTTTTTCACCAGCAGGGGCAGCAGGAATTTATCCTTGTCGGACAGCTTCACTTTCGCCCGATGGCCGGCGACGAATACGCAGAGCCAGTCGTGAAAACCCACCAGCGGAATGTTTCCGGCCATGACCAGGGCGATGCTTTTCTCCGGATGCGGCTGGCTGCCGATGGGATACAGCGCCGCCCAAGCTGCCAGTTTCTCCGCTTCCAGAAAAGCTTCGCCGATGGAGCGCAACGCCAGTTGGCTGTTTTCGGGCGTAAACCATCTATTTTCCAGGTAGGCTTCCTGAATGGCCGTGGCCAATTCTTCGTCGCCGCCGGTGCGGAGATAGTGGCCAAGTTCGGCCAGGAGTTCCAGTCGTGCGTGCAGGGTCAAATCAACATGGTTTAGCCGGCAAAGGTAGTCGGACGGCGCTACGACTGACCCGTATAGGACGGTAAAATTGTCATTGTCGACAGAAGGTGCCGATACCCGTAAAGAATTCTATTTTTGCCGCACGAACCACCACCTTTTTCACTTTAAACCCGCCCTGCATTATGGCAATTATTTTTTCAAACTCCACCGCTTATCCCGAATGCTCCCCCCTTGCGGACGAAACCATGCCCCTGCCCAGCGCTTTTGCACAACCGGACGATGATGAAGACGAAGCGGAAGAAGTGATGGACGATGAAGAGGAAGACCTGTTCGACGATGGGGAACTGGATGGCATTGACGAGGAAGATTTCGATCTGGAAGAAACGGAGGGGGAAGAGCTCACGGATGTGGACGATTGGGAAGCCGGCGACGACGTGGAAGAACGGGTGGTCGAGGAAGACGACGACTTGTAGTTGCTCAGCGTGCCCTTTTGCTTAAAACATTGATTTTCACCATTTAAAACTACACAATGGCTATTTTGAAAGTATTGGAGATCCTCAGTGAATCCACCGTGAGCTGGGAAGATGCCACGGTGCAGGGCGTGGCCAAGGCGGCGGAATCGGTCCGTAAT
>JBKJKS010000336.1:0-7956 GCA_046597295.1 Saprospiraceae bacterium | reverse complement strand
TTGCCTGTTGCCTGTTGCCTGTTGCCTGTTGCCTGTTGCCTGTTGCCTGTTGCCTGTTGCCCCTTGCCTCTTTGCCTGTTGCCTGTTGCCTGTTGCCCCTTGCCTTTTTGCCTATTGCTTATTTGCCTGTTGCCCCTTGCCCCTTTACCCTATGCTCTTCTACATCCTGCGTCGCCTTGCCTACGGGTTGCTGGTCCTGGTGCTGGTCGTCACGACCATCACCGGCATCATCTTTTTGGCCCCGGTGGATCCGGCGCAGCTCACTTTCGGCCAGCGCAGTGATGTTTCCACCGTACAAGCTAAAACGGCCGAACTGGGCCTGGACCAGCCATTGTACGTGCAACTGGGGCGTTATCTGACCGATTTATCGCCCTTATCCGTATTGGAAATGCGCCCGGACAATCAACGCCGGTACCGTTTTGTCCGGCTTTGGGCACTGGAAGGCAACCGGTATGTAGTATTGAAAAAGCCCTATCTGCGGGAAAGCTACCAGACGGGACGTCCGGTCGTGGAAATTCTCGCCCAGGCCATTCCGGTCACAGCGCTGTTGGCGACCGTAGCCCTGCTGCTGGCCATCGTGCTGGGCCTCGGCTTCGGCATCGTGGCGGCCCTGCGCCCGCACACCGGCTGGGACCACTTCATTTCCGTTATTTCGGTGTTTGGCTATTCGCTGCCGACCTACGTAGCCGCCATGCTGCTGGCCCTGGTATTCGGCTATGCGCTGGGCGACTGGACGGGCCTGAACATTCAGGGCAGTTTATACGTGCTGGACGACTTCGGCGATTGGCGATTGCAGCTGCGCAATCTGGTATTGCCCGCACTGGCTTTGGGGCTGCGGCCGGTGGCGCTCATCACCCAACTTACCCGGAGCGCCATGCTCGAAGTACTGGCCCAGGACTACGTGCGCACCGCCCGCGCCAAGGGATTACCCACCCGCCAGGTAATCGTGCGGCACGCGCTGCGCAACGCCCTGAATCCCCTTGTATCGGCCATTTCCGGCTGGTTTGCCGCCCTGCTCACCGGCGCATTTTTCGTGGAGAATGTCTTCAATTTCAAAGGCCTGGGCGACGCCACGGTGACGGCGCTGCTCAATTTCGACATTCCGGTGGTGCTGGGCTGCGTGCTGTTTACTGCCGCTACATTCGTCGTGATCAACCTGCTGGCCGATCTCTTGTACGCCTGGCTGGATCCGCGGGTGCGGATGCAATAGGCAAAGGGCAAGGGGCAAATAAGCAAGGGGCAAATAAGCAAAAAGGCAAGGGGCAAATAAGCAAAGAGCAATAAGCAAAGTCGTTTTGCCCTTTTGCCTGTTGCCTGTTGCCCTTTGCTTATTTGCCTTTTGCTTATTGCCCTTTGCCCTTTGCCCTTTGCCTTTTTCCTTACTTTCCCTGCTTTTTCCTTTCCTCCTGAAAACGGATCACATCTTCCATCACCTTATCCAGTTGCTCGGCGGCGATGCGCTTCATCAGAATTTCGTGCTTGCGGTCGAGGATGAAGATCTGTGGCGTGGTTTTTACGTCGTAGATCGTTTTGTACTTGCTTTTGATGTACGGATCGTAGGTATTCAGGAACAGGAAATCGGTAAAGCCTTTTTCCTCGATACTCTTCCAGCATTCCGGGGCTTTATCGGTGACCGCCGTACAGACGGCAAACACTTTGACCCCACGCTCGCGGTATTTTTTGGCAAAATCCACCATGAACGGCGCGGACTTCTTGCAGTGGCTGCACTCCGGGTCCCAGAAGAACAGCACCGTGTAGTCGGCGTCCACGTCCCACAGGCTGGCCGGTTCGTTCTTTTGGTTTAGTACGGTAATGTTCGGCGCGGTCTTCCCGATCAGGATGGGTTCCAGGCGCTGGGCATTATCGCAGATTTTTTCCAGGTCTTCCTTCCTGGACCACATGGCCTGACCTTTGCAATAGTATTCCTTGGCAATGTGTACGTATACGCCATCCATACCGACCAGGTTCGATTTGGCGTAATAGTTCAGGAAGTGAATGAGGTAGTATTTGTAGTTCTCGGCATTGGTTTTGAGTTTTCCCAGGACAAAATCCACCGATCGACTGATGCTGTCCGGGTGCTGGACGGTGAATTTGGTCACGAACTGTTCGATCCGGCTATGCAACACCGGCGAGCGGAGCATGCAGCGATCGGCGATATCGAGATTGTCGAAAAAGTGCAGGCGGTACCAGTCTCTTTTCTGTAACAGGACGGACTTATCATCGCCTTTGAATACGGGAATTTCCGGTTCGATGGACGATTTGACGATCTTCGCCGTCATGCTGCCGGGGTGTTTCAGCAGCAGATTGGCCTGGTATTTCTTGACTTCCTGATCAATATCCGCCAGTTGGGTGACGAATTTGACCGAGTCGGCCGGATTGGACTTCCGCCGCTCCAGTTGTGCCCGGATCGTATCGGCCACGGGCCGCAGCCGCGCCAGGTACTGCAAATAATCATAGAACACCGCGTTGTCATCGGACCCCTTGATACTCATTTTTTCGACCGATTGCTTGGCGTCCGTCACGATGGTTAAATCCTGATCATTCTCCGGCAACAGGAACTGGATGAACGAGTTATCGGTTTTCAGCACCAGCAAATACACGCCGCAGGGCAGGAGGGTATCGGCCTGAAAGGTGAAATACCCATCGGCGCCGATTTCCATGGTATCTTTCACGTAGGGCTTTTCGCCGTAGTAAAAGCCGAGAATCAGTTGCTTTTCGGCATAGTTATCGAGTTTAACCCGAATTTTATACCCGCCGCCATCGGCGCGCAGCTGGTACAGGGAGAGAAACAGGAACAGGGGGAGCAGGGCGATCAGGCGTTTCATGCGAAAGGTCTTGTGCATCGTTTTTGGTAAAGTTGCTGAACAGGGCAGGGCTACAAAGGGGGATGGGAGGGCAAATATCCGAAGCAGCACCTTGTACCGCCGGACCTTTTGCAATTGTTAACACCCGTGATCATCAAGATGCCGGCAGCCGCCGAAACGCTTGCCGCCAACCGGAAGGAGCCGCTTCCAAATCGGCCCCCCTTTACAGATCGTACTGCTTGATCTTCCGGTACAGGGTGCGTTCGGAGATTTTGAGTTCTTCCGCCGCCTCTTTGCGCCGGCCATTGTATTTTTTCAGCGACCGTTTAATGGCCTCTTTTTCGATTTCATCCATCGCTAAAGGGGATTCCTCCACCTCTGATTTGTCGAACGTGCTGTTTTTTCCGCCATCGATGATGATGGGCGTGATCCGGCCGGACTCCTCCATCGGATAGTAGCCGGAGCGGTTTTCCGTATAATCGGCCGCCGACAGTCGCTCACTGGCGTCATACGTACGATCCTGATAAGCCGACTGCAGCTGGCGGAGGTTGCCCGGATCGGGCATGCGCAGATTGTTGCTTTTCACCAGTTCATAAAACATCGACTTCAGGTCATTCAGGTCATTTTTCATATCGAACAGCACTTTGTACAGTAGTTCGCGTTCCTGGAAGTCTCCGCTCGTTCCATGACCGCCCTGGGAGCGGTCGGCTGGTACGGGCAGGTTACGGCTCAGCAATTGCGGCATGGTGCGTTGTACGGCTTCCAGGGTCACCAGCCGGTCTTCCGACAGGACAGAGAGCTGCTCCGCCACGTTCTTCAGTTCGCGGATGTTGCCGGGCCACCGGTAATTCTCCAGCGCCTGTTCGGCCCGATCGTCGAGGCGCACGACCTGCATCCGGTATTTCTCGGCAAAATCGTAGGCAAACTTGCGGAACAGCAGGCTGATGTCCTCCCGGCGTTCGTGCAAAGCCGGTACCCGGATGGGCACCGTGCTCAGGCGATAGTACAGGTCTTCGCGAAACTTGCCCTTCCGGACGCGCACTTCCAGGTTGACGTTGGTGGCGGCGATCACGCGTACGTCCGTACGCAGGCTTTTCGAGGCGCCTACCCGGATGAATTCGCCGGATTCGAGCACCCGCAGCAGGTAGGCCTGGGTATCCAGCGGCATTTCGGCTATTTCATCGAGGAAAATGGTACCGCTGCTGACGGTCTCGAAGTAGCCCTTGCGGTCGCCAATGGCGCCGGTAAACGAGCCTTTTTCATGGCCGAACAATTCTGAATTGATGGTGCCTTCGGGAATGGCGCCACAGTTCACGGCAATGAAATCATTGTGCTTGCGACTGCTGAGGGCATGGATGATCTTCGAAAAAACCTCCTTGCCGACCCCGCTTTCGCCGGTAATCAGCACGGTGAGGTCCGTAGGCGCTACCCGGACAGCGGTTTCCAGCGCAGCATCCAGCAGGTGGGAAGCGCCGACAATACCGAAGCGCTGTTTGATGGAAACGAGGTGATTGGCCATAGTCAGGGGGCAAAACTACCATTTTTGGCAGATGCCGGGGGTTAAATTTCCCGGAAAACCTTTATAGTTGCCCGATTGGAAAGCTTATAACCACTTTGGAGAAGATGGGTTCCGGGAAATTGGCTTTTTTTCTGCCAAAATGACATTGAGGGGAAGCGGGCGTTTTACGAAGGAAACTTCATCCGGTTAGGAAATGGCAAAAAGTCAAAGAGGGTGTAGAGCCAAATTACTTACAGGCCATTTTCCTCAAACCTCCTCCACAAAATCCAGGTCCGCATCAAACGTCTCCCGCAGCCCAATCAGCGCGATAAACGCCAAAGCCAAACAAACCGACCCCACCACCCACGCTGCAGAAATGACGCTACCCATCATAGCCGGGTTCTTTAGATACTGAAAAGATAGATTGATCGGTACCTGCATGCCGCGGGCGAAGTTGGGCACCGAAGTGGCCACCGTCGAACGGAGGTTGGTGCCGAATTGCTCCGCGCCGATGGTGACAAAAATGACCCAAAAGCCGACCGAAAAACCCAGCAGGAAGTGGGCGGTGTAAAAAGCGGTGGCCGTGGCGAAATGCGCCGTCAGGTAATAGGTGATGGACAACACGTTCAGGCAGAGGAAAACGGCCATTACTTTTCGCCGGCTGCGCAGGTACTGGCTCAGCAGACCCGAAGCAATGTCGCCCAGGATCAGGCCGCAGTAGCAAATGGCAATGGCGTTGGGCGCCAGGATGCCGTCCAGGCCCTTGGCCTTACCGAACTCCGGTGAGAAAAACACCAGGACACCCACCACAAACCAGGTCGTGGTGCCGATAAAAATGCAGCGCAGAAAGCGCGAGAAGCGGTTCCAGTCGGTGAACAGCGCAAAGAAGTTGCCCCGGCTGACGCCGCTATTTCGTTGCATATCCCGGAAAATGCCCGACTCGTTCACCCGGATCCGGAAGATGAGCAACAGCACGCCCAAAGCGCCGCCGATGAAATAACAGTTCCGCCAGTCGAAGTTGCGCTCGATCACCCAGGCCAGCAGCGCGCCGCTCAGTCCGATGGAGGCCACGAGCATGGTCCCCAGTCCGCGTTTGTTTTTGGGCAGCACCTCGGCGACCAGCGTATTGCCGGCGCCCAGCTCGCCGGCCAGCCCGATGCCGGCAATGCAGCGGTACAGGGCGTAATCGGTGGCGCCCTGCGCAAAACCGTTCAAAATATTGGCAATGGAATACAGCGCGATGGAGAAGTACAGGACGCGCACCCGGCCGAATTTGTCGCCCAGTACGCCCCAGAGAATGCCGCCGATGAGCATGCCGAACATCTGCCAGTTCTGGAGCAACAGGCCGAGGTCGAAAGCCTGCTCCTTACTGAATCCCAGGCTCAACAGGCTTTTCTGGCGCACAAAGCCGAAGAGCAGCAGGTCGTAAATGTCTACGAAATAGCCGAGCGCGGCCACAATGACGGCGGCATTCAGCAGGCGAGTGGGTGCGGGCGCCGAAGCAGTGGACATAGCAACGCGGATTTTGCAACGCGGATTACGCGGATTTAAAAATTGGATGACAAGTTTGCCACGTGGATGATACGCTTGACCTAAATTAGTAATGCAGAGTAGCCGGCTTTGACACAATCCATAAAAATCCGCGTAATCCGCAAAAAATCCGCGTAATCCGCGTTTCAGAATAACCCGTGCAACTCCGCCTGCACCATTTCCAGTACCCGGCCGGAGTGTTCCTTATTGTTGGAAAAATCCAGCTGGTCGACGTTGATAATCAGGAGTTTGCCTTCCCGGTAGCTGTTGATCCAATTGTCGTAGCGGTCGTTGAGCCGTTTCAGGTAGTCCAGGCTGATGCTGCCCTCATAATCGCGGCCACGCATCTGAATGTGCTCCACCAATGTGGGGATGCTGGCTTTCAGGTAGATCAGCAGATCGGGGGCTTTTACCTGCGAAATGACGGATTGGAACAGCGTCAGGTAATTCTCGAAGTCGCGGCGTTCCATCAGGCCCATGTCGGCCAGGTTGGGCGCGAAAATGAAGGCATCCTCGTAGATGGTGCGGTCCTGGATCACCGTGCGGTTGCCCTGCAGAATACGCAACACCTGCTGGTAGCGGCTGGACAGGAAGAAGACCTGCAAATTGAAGGACCAGCGCTTCATGTCCATGTAAAAATCGGACAGGTAGGGGTTGTTTTCGGCATCCTCGTAGTGCACATCCCAGCCAAAATGTTTGGCCAGCATTTCGCACAAAGTGGTCTTGCCGGCGCCAATATTGCCGGCAATGGCGACGTGGCGGATAATCGTTTTCTCGGATGGTAGGACTGGATACATTTTTTGTCAGCGGTTCGCTTGCGCCGGGCGCGGTACATTTAGGCGGCGCGAAGGTAGAAGTTGGCCCAGAGTAAGTGCCGTAAAAGCCCGGTTTTTTACCAACATTTGCAGCGGCCCGCCGAGCGTTCAACGAACGGCAGGCCCTGTTCACCGAACTTCCTTACCCACCCATCTAAGCTTTTTCGATGCAGCTGGACAAAGACCTTATTTCACGCCTTGAAAAACTGGCGCGCCTGCAACTCAGTAATCCCGAACGCGAAAAGCTCCAGGGTGAGCTGCAGCGTATCCTGGATATGGTGGATAAACTGCAGGCGCTGGACACGACCGGTGTGGAACCGCTGGTCTATCTGAATGATCAGGGCAATGTGCTGCGCGACGATGTGGTCGGCGAACAACTGCCTGTAGAACAAGCCCTGCAAAACGCACCCAGGCACGATGGGCAGTATTTCCGGGTGCCCAAGGTGATCGAGTGAAGGTCTTCCTCCGCCTATTATCCGGAAAGCCTGGCCTTCAAATAGCCAGATTCTTACAGAATGACAAAAAATACAACATCCCAAAAACCCAACGTCTAACGTCCAACTATCCACCGTCCCACTATGCTGATTTCCATCCGCGACCTCAATAAAACCTACATCATGGGTCTCGAAAAAGTAGAGGCCCTCCAAAAGGTGAGCCTTGAAATCGAAAAAAACGAATATGTGGCCCTCATGGGCCCTTCCGGTAGCGGTAAGTCCACCCTGATGAACCTGCTGGGTTGCCTGGACTCGCCGACCCAGGGGGAATACTGGCTGAACGGCATCGAGGTCAGCACCATGGACGACGGCGAGTTGGCCGAAGTACGCAACCGCCAGATCGGCTTCGTCTTCCAGACCTTCAACCTGCTGCCCCGGCTTTCCGCCCTGGAGAACGTAGCCCTCCCGCTGGTGTACGCGGGCATGGGTAAGGAAGAGCGCCTGGACAAGGCCCGTGCCGTGCTGGAATCGGTGGGCCTCGGTGACCGGGTCACCCACAAGCCCAACGAACTCTCCGGCGGACAGCGGCAGCGCGTCGCCGTCGCCCGGGCCCTGGTCAATGACCCGGCCATTATCCTGGCCGATGAACCGACCGGTAACCTGGACAGCAAGACCTCCTACGAAATCATGGGCCTGTTCGAACAAATCCACCGGGCTGGCAATACGGTCATCCTGGTCACCCACGAGCACGATATTGCCCTCCACGCCCACCGTATCGTGCGCATGCGCGACGGCCTCATCGAGCGCGACCTGCCGAACGAACATATTGTGCGCATGGCCAACCTGGCCACCGCTGCGACGGAGTAGGGGGTTAT
>JBKJKS010000314.1:0-3642 GCA_046597295.1 Saprospiraceae bacterium | reverse complement strand
AAAAGCTATGGGCGGTTTATGTTGGAAAACGAGGAACAGGGCATCCCGGCGCTTTTGCGGGAGATTAAAACAAAATACTCGCAGGTCGGTCAAGAACCTGTCCGCATCAATGCCTTCTTTTTTGAATCCGAAAACCCCTTCCACCCGGATACGCCGACCGGTTCCACGCCAATACACTACTCCGACCGGTTACAGTTTTTTTACAAATTGGAAGCAAAGCGCATCAATTTTCCATACATCCAATTGCCGCTCGGCCAGGACAAAGACTTTGCCCAAAATCTGTATCTGTGCGTGTTCCACAAGTTTTCGGGGCATCGGTTTTTTCTGCAGACCAAGGTTTTGCTTGCCTTTTTGTCGGAGTTCTATTATTACCTGCGAGAATTTTACCCCGCCGATAAACTGGCGGACAAGGAGCTGGATTTTGTCCACGACTTTCAAATGGCGACCGATACGAAGGCTTCCCCTAAAAACTTTCCCTTCAAAATCCCGGAGTTGCGCGGCTTCCAGCAGGCGATTTTCGAGGGTGAAGACCGGTTTTCAAATGAATACCTCGAAGGGTGCTTGTACCTGCATGAGCTGCCGCGGGCCGAACAGCCGAAATTGAGATTCGAGCGGGCGGCGGTGGCATTCGAGCTGGCTGTCGATGAATCATATTTCAAAATGCAACATTTCGCTTCGGGCGCCGCGCTGGAATGGGCGGAGTTCAACGAGCGAAATTCGAGCTACTGTGTGGCGACGCATTCGTTCGAGACCGATTTGTTCGCCCATTCGCACCAGCGCCAGCCGCCCTATTTCACTCGATGTTTCTTGCCTTTCGATGCGAAAATTTATATGCAGGACGTGATTTTGCGGCTGCCGAACGTCTACGAGTTTGTGTCGGAGGGCCGGCGTGAGACCTTTTATAAATTATCGAAAAATGAGGCCGGCGGAATGGGCACTTCCAGGGATGGTTTTTATGAATTGAAAATCAAGGTCTACCTTAATTTTTCCTATTTTAAGCGTAGCAAAATCCGCGTCTGGCACCTGGTCGTCACCCCGCAGAAGGACAATGGTTTTTCGGAATTGGACATTATCAAATTGGCAAAATTTTTCAGCGGCTCGCAGGAAAGCGAGTCCGAAGCGAAAAAGTTTGAACAGGCAAACCGTATCCAATTTAAAATCGGGGAGGAGCCGCCGATGCCTTTATACCAATTTTTTGAATACCTCGCGCAAATAAGATACACCCCGAAAGAGGATACCAGGGCGGAAGCATTAGCATTCGGCGAGGTAATTTCGGATCCCAAAGGCGGGCAGCGTATCGTGCCGGGCTTGAAAAATCTGCGGACGGGCGTTGTGCAAATCGACACTGACTATTGCACGTACGTTGGCAAATCAAAGGTGGAGGTTGAGAAAATTGATTTTCAGAATGTGCTCCGCGGCTTGTATTTGCAGCTTCAGGAAGCCAGTGTGGGGAATAAAGTGACGGGCGAGGAAATCGAGAATAAGTATCGGGAAAATGTGCACGCGGAATATGTTTTCGAAGCATACTGCGGCATCACACTCGGAATTTTCGATTTCGACCGCATGGGTTTTGAGGAAGTGGGCGACACTTTGCTGCCCCGCAGCCCAACGGCTTCCTCCTTTTTAACCATCAATCGAGGGGTACTGACTTCGTTTGGCTATGATGATTCAGTGCTCAGTTCAGCTTGGGATACCATTGGCATCAATCCCTACTTGCTGATCCCGAGTGCTGTGCTGGCGCAAAATGAGTTAGTGAGCATCGATGCTTTGCAGCGGGTGAACTCAAAACTGATAGACCTGGAAAAGGGTGAGGACGGCAGGAAAAAGAAAAAAATCATTAGAATCGGTGAGCTTGAAAAATTGCGCCGTGAAGTGCTCGACCTTTTAAATGACGAGCAACTACCTAATATTTTTCAATATCCAACCGAAAAAGACCTTTATGAATATGGCATGGCGCACCGGGGCATCTATGAAAGGGTAACACTGACCCGTTCTAAATTGCAGGAAATTAGCAATTTCATCGATGAGGGCAATGCCTTTTTAAGCCAGTTGTTTCAGTTTCGGATTGGCGCCGCCGGTTTTTTGCTGGCGGTCATCCAATCGTATGGCTTTATCGAGGCGATTGCGAAACTGTTTTCCCCGTCGCTGAGTGGTTTGATTAGATGGCTGGTGCTCTCGATTTGGGCGCTTTGCTGTGTTATTTTGACTTTTTTTATTATTCGATGGTACCGGAAGTTGGGCTTGGGTGCGTACGCTCTTTATATTCGTTGACTTGGGCTAATAGCTACAAAATAATGTAACTGGTTAGCAAACGCTGACCCGATATTCTGGGATGCCACCTGATAGAATGGTATAAAGTTCATTGAAAGGATTGAATGCGCACTGCCGCTGCGGGCAGCCAGTGCGCAACCTCGGAATATGCTCATCAAAACGCGCCGGGGCAGGTGTTCGATCCACGCCCGGTTGACCGACTACCCATTCATTTTAAAACTCGGGTCAACCACCTGTTTGCGGTGCGCGATTTTCCATTTGCCGCCCACCTTTTTCACCGTGTCGTTGTATTCGCCGGATGCCACCAACGAGGGTGTATTAGCTGCTTCGGCGATCCAATAATTGCTTTGCACTTTGGCGATGTCGTCCTGCATTTCGATGATGCGCACCGAACCGATAAAATGGCGCTTGCCTGCCGTGATGCCGGAACTATGCCAGTAGTTGATATTGGCAGTAATCGCTCCTCTGCCTTCGGCGATGCCCCAAGGACTGTCGTAAACGCCGTCATCGGTGAAATTGTCGGCAAATTCCGCATCATTGTGGCTGTCAATCGAGAGGATGTAGTTGTTCATCAACTCGAAAATTTCAAATTTGTCCTGGACACTACCCATGTTGTAATTTTTTTTTGAAATGAAGCGCAAAGGAAGCGGTCGCTGCTTTACTTTTGCAAGTAGTTTATTCAAAGTATATTGATATACTTTTTTATACCCTTATTGAAAATGAGCAAGTTAGCACCAGAAAAAAACAAAAATAAATTTGCGCTTACCCCCGGCTGTCCGTTACGTCAAGCCCTGGAAATCATCAAAGGCAAGTGGAAAATCAGCATCGTCCACAAACTCTGGGATGGCAAAAAGCGCTTTAAAGAATTGGAGCGGTTGGTGGAGGGCATCACGCCCAAAATGCTCATCCAGGAATTGAAAGACCTGGAAAGGAATGGGCTGGTTAAACGGGAGCAATTCCACACCATACCGCCCACCGTAGAGTATGAACTCACCCCTTTAGGAAAAGAATTGGAATCCGTCGTAGCATCTCTCTACAAGTTTGGACAGTTAATGCAGCAGGAAAAACACACTGGATGAACACACCACCCACATCGTCGCGTTATGCCATTCTTAAAAGTGGAGTTTAAAAGATACTAAAGCAATTACTGCAAAAGTCACCTGAACACAGTATAGAGCAGGCTTTTCCGCCTCCCCAGGTCTTCCACGATCCAATTATCCTGCTCCCAAGCGCGGCGCCAATTACCTCGGTATGGATGCCACCAATTTCAGCTAGTTCGAAAAAGCCATTCGCCAGGCACAAAGCGCCGGAAGCCATCCGGCAACGCGGTTCCAGTCCGGTTGGCTGGGCGCCTATTTTACCCGGCTGATG
>JBKJKS010000154.1:0-6278 GCA_046597295.1 Saprospiraceae bacterium | reverse complement strand
CCCGCCGATACGAAGTAGTCGCGGGCGCTGAACAGCAGCACCGGGAGGGCCAGCGCGAGACTGAGGTAGCCAAACGCAGTCGAAAACCAGGCATCCGTCGCGCGGTCCATGCCCAGGTACTCCGGAAAACTGAACAGCATCACGTTGCCAAAGCCAAAGCCCGCCACCCCCAACTGGCTGGCCAACCGGCGGCTCAAAGCCGGCGATTTTCGGCTTTCCACATCGCCCAGGTTTATATCGGGCGCATAGCCGATGGTGCTGAGCAGGGCAGCGAGTTGGCGCAGGGAAGTTTGATCGGTATGGAACTGAATGGTCGTTGTTTTCTGCAAAAAATTGACCCGCGCGTGGGTCACGCCTGCGTCGAGCCGGCCGAGGTTTTCCAGGAGCCAGATGCAGGACACACAGTGCATTTGCGGCAGGTAAAACGTGACCTGAGCCGTTTGGCCTTGCCGGAATTCGAGCAGCTTTTCTACGATGTCGGCATCGTCCAGATAGGCGTAGTTTCTGGCAACCTTTTGATTTTTAAGACTTTGTCCGGCTTTTTTATCCAGGACGTAGAATTCACAGAGGTCGTGGGTGTGGAGGATCTCGTACACCAGCTGACACCCCGTGCAGCAAAAATACTGGTCGCCGCTGCGCAGTCGATGATCGGGACAGGCGTCGTGGCAGTGCGCGCAGGCGTGGGCATCGACCGCCGGGTCTGGTAAAGAAGGTAGCACGGAGACTGGCATGGCAAGCGGAATTTGTGGGGCAAACATCTGGCGGCTGGTGCCAGGAACGGGTGACAGCGGTCAGGGGGCAGGATGATACTGGTCAGGAAGGGTGTATTGCAAACTTTTAAAAATGGGCAATTCCACCTTTCATTTTCAACAAAATGGTCAATTGCGCCTTGGCCACCCAAGGGCCGTTCGGATCGCCATTGAGCAGGAACAGGCAACCGGCCAGCGACGACAACAGCCAGTCCGGTTCCGGCACTGATGCTGCATATACATAGACCTGCCGGAAGTTGCGGTCGATGGCGATACCGGCCGCGTGACAGATCTGCATGGTGCGGTGGACCGCTGCGCTGCGGGTGTTCGGATCATCGTCGGCCCCCAGGCGCAACAACAATTCGCTGGCGTAGTAGCGCAGGCGGACCGGCTGATCCGCGTCGGAGGCCAGCAGGTCGTGGAGGGGATCATATACTTTCAGCATGATGGTCTTGATGTTGCAAGGCTGCCAATTGTTGAAAAAGAGCGCGTTCTTCCGGGGAGAGCTGGCGGGGAATGTCTACATGGATGTCCAAATACAAGTCGCCCTGCGCAGTAGGGTGTTCATAGTCGGGCATGCCGAGGCCCCGCATCCGCAGCGAAGCACCGGTCTGCATACCCGGCTGGATGGCCATCATCTTATCGCCCTGTAGCGTGGGCACCCGCATTTTTCCGCCGAGTACGGCCGTGAGGAGATCCACGTGCTGCAGACAACGCAGATCATTTCCGGTGCGGGTGTAGCGCGGATGCGGCACTATGCGAATATGCACCAACAGATCGCCAGCCTGGCCGCCTCCCTGGCCCGGCTGTCCCTTGCCCCGCAACCGGAACAATTGCCCTTCCCGAACCCCTTTTTTCAGGGTCAGGCGGTGCTTTTCCTGGCCCAGTTCCAAGACGCGGACCGTCCCGGCAAAGGCTTCTTCCAGCGTGATTTGCACCTCGGCTTCCAGATCGCTGCCGTCGCGGGCATTAAAATTGGGGTTGCCGCCCGGCCGCCGGCCGGATTGGGTCCCGAAGAACTGGCGGAACAAGTCCTCCATTCGTTCGTCATTTTCAAAATCATGCGCATCAAAAGAGGCTGCCGGTCCCTGCCTGCCGCCTCGTGCCCGGCCGCCGGCTGGCCCTGCACCACCACCCCCTTCCTGGTGCTGCAGGTGCTCCCAGTTTTCACCGAATTCATCGTAGCGCTGGCGTTTCTCCGGCTTGCTTAATACCTCGTTGGCCTCGTTGGCTGCCTTGAATTTTTCTTCGGCCTGTTTATCGCCTTTGTTCTTGTCCGGATGATACTGCACGGCCAGTTTTCGGTAGGCTTTCTTGATGGCCTCCGGCGTGGCGTTTTTTTCCACCCCCAGTATTTTATAATAATCCTTAAAGGCCATGATTTTTATACTTTAGATCGAGCGCGTTTACCCTGCAAAAGTCCGGGTAACGGCAGGAAGGCATGGTGACAGCAGTCATGCCGGTTAGTGACCTCCGTCAGCGCCGTTTAGCAGCGCCATCACCCAAATTTGTAGTAAATTTTCAACCATTCGCTATAAAAGATGAAGACTATCCTCGTCCCGACGGACTTTTCCGAAAACGCCAACAATGCCATGCAGTACGCCCTCGAAATCGCGCAGCAAACGGGCACACCGATCACGGCATTGTACGTGGTATATCCCAACGAAGGGGTGGACAACAATGTGTACGCCGCCTTTTTCATCGATGATTACATCCAGCAGCGACTGGATGGGATGAAAGAATGGATCACCAAATTTACCCGCAGGGAGGCCCTGAAGGAGGTAGATATCCGGCTCGAGTGCAAAGTCGGTTTCCCGGTCGGCACCATTTGTCAAATGGCGGAGGACCTGGGTGCTTCGCTCATCGTGATGGGCACGACCGGGGCCACCGGACTGTACGGCGTGTTGTTGGGTACCACCACCGCTGGGGTGCTTTCCAGCAGTAAAACGCCGGTTTTTGTGGTCCCTCCACAGGCAGTTTTTCAGGCCACCGCCCGCTTTGCCCTGGCGACCGATTTCAAAATGCCGGTCAGCAAGGCATCCATGCAGGTCATGCGCGAGCTGCTCAACCTGCAGCATACCGGACTGAACATCGTCCACGTGTCGGGCGAAGAGGCCCATCCACCCAATGGGAAACAAGAACGAGCATTAAGTGAAAAATTGGGCACCATCCCCCATGATTTCCACTACCTGCACGACCACAACGTGGTCCAGGCCATTCACAATTTTCTGGAATCCACCGATTGCAACGGCCTGGTCACCGTTGCCCACGATCACTCCCTACTCCTTGGGTGGTTAACGAAAAGTGTATCACAGTCTTTGGCCAAACAGACCACCGTGCCCATGCTGGTGCTGCATGATGCCTGAGGGAACGGGTGTAAATGACCGATTGTCAAAGGGTTGCGCTCGTGAGTAACCCCTTTTTGTTAGATTGGTATACAATCCTGCTTGTTTACATTGCCTGCCGGGTAGATAGCGCAGGTCAGTGGCAACAAATGCGGTTGCCATTCCCACGAATGCCTTCCCGGATCCGCATGACTGCAAGAACGATTGAAAGTCCGGATAGACTGTTTAATAATTTTGTAGGATTTTTGTTGGATTTTTTTTATATATTCCGGAAAAAAGCTTAGTGTTGCAGTCATTTCCCGATATTAAAGACAACCCTCTTTTTTCACCAAACCAAATGAAAACTTATGTCACTCCTCATGGCATCGCTGTGCGCCTTCCTGGCGTATCTGGCACTGGATAAATGGCTGCTGCCGGTTACCGAGCGCCGCACCTTCCCATCCAAATTTGCAGAAATGACGAAAGTAGGCTGGATGGCCAGCCTGGCTTTTGCCCGTCGCTTCGCCTTACTGGCTGCGGCCACCTTCGGCGGGCTTTGGCTGGTCATCAGTATGATGGGCTGGCTCAGCAGTGCACTCCCCGGTCTGGCCTGGATGCACGAATCATTCCTTAGTACGCTGGTCGGCATGAACTCCTTTTTGACTTCCATCGCGACCGGAAAAATCGTGGCGGCGATGCTGCTCCTGAGTGTGATCCTGGTCATGCTGGTGGTCAGGAATGCTAAAAAGCAGGCCCACTCGGCCTATGCCGGCCTGCAGCAGGACGCCGCCAATGGGAAGTTGCCTGCGCTGGACACCTCCGTGGAAATGGAGGAGGCTACCCAACAAATGGAGCACGCCCGCTCCGAGTATTTTCGGGTTTTCAGCATTCCGGATGCCCAACTCAACCACCAGCAACAGGCTGAAAAGGCCAGCTTCCTGAACCTGTTGAAGCAGGTGATTCCTGCCCTGGAAAATCATATCCGGGACCTGGACCTGCGCCGGCGCATTCTCCCGGCGCTGGCCTCCAAAACGCCGCCGCCACCCCGATCGGGCCATTCCTGGTGGAGCCGTTTTGCGACCTTTTTTACCAGCCAGGGGATGGTCTACACCATTTCCCGCACCAGCGGCGCCATCGGTACCATTGGTCTTGTGCTGCTGATGATTTCCTTCGCCATGGCGAATAAAGGTCTGGTCACCAACCTGTCCGATGACCTCAGCAAGCGCATCGCCAACCTGCAGCTGCAAAGCGAAAGTCGCCGGATGAACGACGAATGGCAACAGAGCCTGCTTGAAAATGCACCGGCTCCTGCCGCGCAGGAGGCATGGGACAACGAAGACGAAGAAGCGCTGGACGGCATCGCCCGACAATTCGAGCTATCCATTTCCGACGTACTCGGCGAAGGGGTGGGCGCCACGCCCCAGGCAGTTTCGTTCCGGGTCAAAGTTAATGCCGTCCGCGAAAACATCGTTAAAACCTATGCCTATCGCCCCGATGGCTCCATGCGCAAAGGTTTTAAGGTGGCGGAGCAGGGCGCACGCCTGACGGATGCCTCTGCCGAGGGCCGCGCAGCCAAAGAGTTCAGCAAGAAATATGCGCAGGAGGGCGTCGGAAACGAGCCGAAAACCGAAGCCGGCAAACGGTACAAGGAGAAACTGCGGCAACAGATCAAACAGTCGCCGCGGGGACAGACGGCCTGGCAGACGATGAAGGGCAAGTACCAGGCGGCAAAAACCTCCTTCCGCACCGCCGCTACGCCCCGGCAAGTGGTGGGCATGATGTTCGATCAGGCCCTGTCCGGGGTGGTCAGCATGCCCGGTGAGGGCAGCTCTTTTGCGGAAAACCTCACTTCCAAGGCGACTAAAAAGGCCGGCGGCGAAACCCTCAAGTACTGGACGGAGTACAAGATGGACAAGTTTACCGCCGACTTGTCCGGCAAGGCCAGCTTCCAGGAGGCCACTGCCAATGCGGCGGCCAAAACCTGCACAGCCGAGCAATTCGTCCAATACGCGGTGAATGATATTGATTTCCCCAAAGTTGAAAATCTCGAAAACCGCCTCCGGGATTACCAGCCAACCATCGAGCACGACGATCTCGGCGCCAAACGCAACCAGGCCAAAGCGGCTGTTGAAAAATACGCCAGCGCCAGCGGACAAAATTCCCGCGTGTACGCCGAAGCCGTTTCGGACTACCGCTACCATTTTCCGGGTCAAGCCGGCGCACAAGCCGAATCCGTAGCCGCCGATCTCGCTTCCAGTCTGGCAGGCCGAAACAATGGCTATACCGGCAGCGGCGGCGGAGGCAGTGGAAGTGGTGGCGGCGGCGGTGGCAGCAAGTACGCCAAGTCGTCCATGCCGTCATCCAGGGCGCGGAGTTTCGGCGCCTTGCGCGGATTCCGGCGTATCGGCGGCGTACTGCTGGGCCGGGAGTCGGAAAATCCCAAGGAACAGGTGGATTTTAACAACGTCAGCTGGCAGCTGCAGGGAGACCGGCTGGAAATTCTGATGCATCGCGCCGACGGACAGATCCTCTCGGCCGGGGTCTATGAAAAAGACGTGGTGCACCAGGCTTTGGCCTATGTCGCCGACGGACGGCTGGTAACGGCCACGATGATCTCCGCCAAGCCCATACCGTATTTTAAAATCCTGGTACACCCGACCCTGGTGAATACCGATCTGGGTTGCCGGGCCATCAACGTGGATCGCCTCGTGGACAAATATGCCCGCGAGGATGCGCGCGTCGCCCGGGTGCTCAAAGCATTCCAGTATCAGTCATTCCTTTACCAGTACGCCGCGCTGAAAATGGCGACTAATGCCGCACCGGTCTCCGAACGCTCGGCCATCAATGCGTATCTGGCGCAGTTTGAGCGCGAAATCGTGGCTAAATGGTCCGACATCTACGACGTGCTCGAGCAAGGCGAGATTCTGACCGATCCTGTGCGCTCCCACATTGCCGCCAAACCCAATTATTACCACGCCAACGTGGTTAATGGGCTGCGTTCCTGTCTGCAAGCCTGCGGCGGTTCATATGCTTCGTTCGAGCAGTTGATCAGCAGCAAAAACATCGAAGTAGCACGTATCGAGGACATTCTTAAGGTAAAAACTGAAGAATGGTCGGGGGTACGCGAGATGAAATACACGGTGGATAATAACCTCTCCTTTCTGCGCCCGGGGGCCGGACAAAATCCAAACCTGTTCCCGCTGGA
>JBKJKS010000038.1:0-4660 GCA_046597295.1 Saprospiraceae bacterium | reverse complement strand
AACCCTGTGGGTCGTCGGTGAAAAAGCGTCGCGCGTCCGATTCCTCGAAGTTGACGTAGCGATAGTTGGGGAACATGGTCCGTAGCAGCGTGGTCTTGCCGCTCTGTCGGGGACCGGTCACCGATATAATGGGATATTGTGCACAAGTCCTGCGGATTGGGTCAGCCAGCAAACGCGGAATCAGCATAATATTTTTGTGCAAATATAAAACTCTACTTTCTGATTTGCACAAAAATTTCACTCCGTCTCAAACACCTCGGCCAACGGGATGGAAATATCCAGCACCGTGTCGTGCAGGGTCTCGTGCGCCCGAAAAATCTGGTATTCGTCAGCGGCAGAGTACACGTAGATGTTGCCCAGCGGAAGCAGCACGATCCAGCAAGACCGTACCCCATGCGCAAAGTAGTTGCGGGCTTTGTCAGTCAGCTCGTTGAGCGACTGGGTAGGCGAGATGATCTCCACGGTACACAGCGGCGTCTCGGTCGTGGCCACCACATCACGGCGCAAATCAAGCGGGCGATAGGAGTACAACGAGAGGTCGGGAACGCTGGGCCATTCGGACAGGGAGAGGCTGAGTTCAGAAATGACTTTGTACTTGCCCTTATAGCGGGTGGCGATGGCCACGATCAGGTTGGCCTGGACGGTACCATGATTGAAGGAAGGCATAGGTTTTCCACGTTCGGTGACGTAATCAACACTTTCAACAGCGAGGTTTTCGGCTATGTTATGATCTTCGTGCGATGCCATATTGGGCCTATTTTGCTGTAAAAATACGCGACAAAGATGATTTTTCCAACAAAAAAGCGGCCCGACGTCCCACACGCCGGAGCCGCTAACCACTTAGCAGAAATAATTTTTTTTAGGAGTTAGGAAATAGGGGACAGGAGTCAGGAAACAGGAGTTAGGAAACAGGAGTCAGGAGTTAGGACGGGATGTCGTCATCTCAGTCCTGTCTCCTATTTCCTGTCCCCTGTCCCCTGTCTCCTATTTCCTGTCTCCTTATTCTAATCCACGTTATCGTGCAGAAAGGAGTTACCGCCCATCCGGACCTCGCCTTCTTCCTCCAGGGAAATCGTCCAGGTGGACATTTCGGGTTGCTCCGCGTCGGGCACATTATCGAGGCTGATGTTCTTGCGCAGGTAAGCCGGTTGGTTTTCCAGATCGATGATCGTCTGCGGCGAATTGAGTTTCACCACGTTGATCGGCCGGTTGCGCACTTCCTCGCGGTGGCGCTGTGCGGCTTCGATGCGCCGGCGGCGCTCCTCCGGGCTCAGGTCTTCGGCCTCGCGGCGCACGAAGGGATCAGCGCCCGGCCCTTGGCGGCGTATTTTGTCCACTGTCTCCCGGATGTTGTCGAACTCGAATTCGAGTGCGTTGGCGGCCTTCTCATCGACCGGGGCATAGGCTTCATCAGAGGTGATGGTAAAGAGAGAAGGCTGGGGCTTTTTTCCGGCGGCGTCATCGTCGAGGTGCACGACCTGGCGTTCGTTCGCGGCGGGCTGCTGCCCGGCGATCTGGGCCTGGATCCGGCTGCGGCGCTCGGCGGCATCAAAACCGGTAGCGATGATGGTCACGGCGATCTTTTCGCCGAGGCGCTCGTCGTAGCAGTTACCCCAGATCAGGTTAGTCTCATTGCCGGCTTCTTCCTGAATGAACTCGGTGATTTCGAAGATCTCGTCCATCGTCGCTTCCTTCACCCCGGAGGTGATGTTGACCAGGATGTTCTTGGCGCCCCGGATATTGTTTTCTTCCAGCAGCGGCGAGTTAAGGGCTTCATCTACGGCGCGGCGGGCGCGGTTCTCCCCTTCCACGGCAGCGGTACCCATAATGGCCACGCCGGAACCGCGCATAACGGTGTTCACGTCTTCGAAATCCACGTTTACGTAGCCGGGCACCGTAATGATCTCGGCAATGCCTTTCGCGGCGGTGCAGAGAATGTTGTCCGCCTGGCTGAAGGCCTGCGAAATGGACAGGTTGCCGTGGATCTGACGCAGCTTGTCGTTGCTGATGACCACCAGGCAATCCACGCTTTTGCGCAGGTCGTCGAGCCCCTCCATGCCGTTGCTCACCCGCATCCGGCCTTCGAAGGTGAAGGGCAGGGTGACGATGCCTACGGTCAGGATACCCAGTTCCTGGGCAGCCTTGGCGATGATGGGGGCGGCGCCGGTACCGGTGCCGCCGCCCATACCGGCGGTGATGAAGGCCATTTTGGTACCGCTTTCCAGGAAGGCCTTGATTTCTTCCAGGCTTTCCAGGCAGGCCTGCTTGCCCACACTGGGCTTGCTGCCGGCCCCGCGGCCCTCGGTGAGGAGCTGGCCCAGCGAGATCTTGTTGGGCACCGGACTGAGGTGCATGGCCTGGGCGTCGGTATTGCAGATAGCATAGTCCACGCCGACAATACCTTGCTTATACATGTGGGTGACGGCATTGGAACCGCCGCCGCCGACGCCGATGATTTTTATGATGGAAGGTTCATCCTTCGGTAGATCGAACAACATGACCTTGTGGTTTTAATGATGAAAAATGAGATGAATGGTTTGGCCACGGAGGGCTAGTAAATGTTCTTTTTAAAAGTGCGCTCCTGAAGCATGACCACGGCAATTACCACTGCGATGAGTATTGCTCCAGATACAGCACTTGAAATCAAACACCCTTTGGTATTCACGCCTTCTCGCGCTTTGAATTAAAATCCATATCGGGTTCCGCTTCGAACCATTCCTTGGTTTTGCGAAACACGTTGTCAAACCACGAGGGGCCTTTTTCTTCCGACACATTGGATGGTTCCCTCGTATCATCCGCCCCGGGCGTTTTCTGCTCCTCCACGGGCGCTTTCGACGGATCCAGGTCCTGCAGTCCCCGCAGCAGCAGGCCGATGGCCGTGCTGTAAATGGGGCTGTTAACGCGCTCCTGATAGCCATGGGCCAGGAGTTCCACGGGCACGCCGATACGGCAGGACATGCCGGTATGGAGTTCGGTGAGCTGCTCGGCGTGGGCCATGAGGGCGCCGCCGCCGGTGAGCACTACGCCGCCGATGAGTTTGCGCTCGTAGCCGCTGCGCCGGATTTCCCAGAGCACATAGTCGAGCACTTCCTCCATGCGCGCCTGGATGATGCGGGCGAGGTTCTTCTCGCTGATCTCCTTGTGGTCGCGGCCCTTGAGGCCCGGAATGGTGATGATGCGGTTGTCGAACACCTCTTTAGCGAGGGCGGAACCGAATTTCACTTTCAGTTTTTCCGCCTGTGGCTGCATGACCGTGCAGCCTTCCTTGATGTCGGCGGTGATCACGTTGCCACCGAAAGGAATGACGGCCGTGTGGCGGATAATGCCTTCGTGGAACACCGTGATGTCGGTGGTGCCGCCGCCGATGTCGACCAGGGCAACGCCGGCCTGCTTCTCCTCTTCGGAGAGGGTGGCGTCGGCGCTGGCGATGGGTTCGAGGGTCAGGTCGGCCACCTTCAGGCCGGCTTTTTCGATGCAGCGGAAAATGTTGTTGACCGCCGTGATCTGCCCGGTGATGATGTGGAAGTTGGCTTCCAGCCGGACGCCGCACATGCCGATCGGATCGGTGATGCCCTGCTCGCTGTCCACGGTGAATTCCTGCGGGAACACGTGGATGATCTTGTCGCCGGGCGGCAGCACGAGTTTGAACATGTCGTTGACAATCCGGTCAATGTCGCGGCGGGCGATTTCGGTATGGTCGCTCTCGCGGGTCAGAATACCGCGGTGCTGCAGGCTCTTGATGTGCTGGCCGGCAATGCCGACGTGCACCGAGCGAAACTTCATACCGGCGTTGCGCTCGGCGATCTCGACGGCTTCGCGGATAGCGTTGACCGTTTTTTCGATGTTGCTGACTACGCCGCGCAGTACGCCGACGCTTTCGACTTTGCCAACCCCGAGCACCTCGAGCTTGCCATGGTTGTTTTTGCGTCCGGCCAGGCAGCACACTTTCGTGGTACCAATGTCCAGCGCGACGACCACATCGTGGGGTTGTGGGAGTAATTCCGTCATAACTTGATCTGTTTAAGTGGTTGGGTTTCCGTTTGTTTCTCCCCTCGCCGCGTGCGAAACCCTTTCCCCGCGACAAAAGTATTGTTTTAAAATTTTTTGTGTCAAATTTTTTGTGCCAAACTGTTTTGGATCATGTGTGCTCCTGTTCTCATAACCCCCGGATTTATCCGGGGGAAGCGGCTAAACCCGTCCAAGTGGGTTTTAACCCACTACCACGATGCCACGTTATTCCTAGTTCCCCAGCATTTGCGTAAACCCATATCGTTCCATAAACTTCTTGCACTCATCTTCAAAAGAATGGCTGCCACGATGCGCTTCCTGACTAAAAAGGTATTTTTGAACATCTGGCAAAGCCGATTCACTCACTGAAACCGCGTAATAGTCATCGCACCATTCGGACTTGTTCGGCAGCAGTTTCGCCGTGTTATTTATCCAATGTGAACTCTCTCCTTTTATCAATTGCATTGTCTTTCCAATGCTCACGTCGGCAGCCAGCGAAATTGTTGCGTGGCAATGTTCCACCCAACCATTCAGTTGATCCAAGTAGATGCCCTTCTTCCGACAATTTTCCCGAATATGATCGAGCATTGCGTAGCGCACCTTTTTGTCTTCCAAATAAGGTTCGCGTTTTCTGGTTGCCCAGACGGCATGT
>JBKJKS010000030.1:0-7386 GCA_046597295.1 Saprospiraceae bacterium | reverse complement strand
GCCGCTCGGCGTCAGGGTCTCGAAAAAATAACGGGACGGCTGCTGCAACAGGAAAGAATCGGCGACGCCCGAAAAAGAGTAGGGATAGGTAAATACCAGGGTCGCCTCGCGCCCGGCCTCACTGACCGCATAGGCCCGCTGTACCCCTTCCAGCACAAAATAGACGTATTTCTCGGTGTCGCCTTCGGCGGTGAGCATGACTTTGCGCCCGGCGTCGAAAGGCTGCCAGATGTCCGCAAAATCTTCCCAGGCCCCCGCGGGTAGCGGCATGACCTGTCGGGTAGTGGCTTGCAGCTGGGCCAGCGCGGCAGGCAGGTTGGATTTCATCCGGTAAAAGTAACGCCCTTGTCACTTTTTCTACAGTATTGGACTTGTTGCGTGTTAATAATCAGACACTTGTGATTTTCAACCCACGAATTCATTCGTGGGCTATGCGTAAAAAACGGCCAGGCCCAACCGATTTATCGGTTTTTTGGCTTGACTTGCCCTAAACCGATAAATCGGTTGGTCAAAAGGTTAAGTATAGTGGTACCCACGAATAAATTCGTGGGTTGATTTCACAACATCTTGATTATCAATGCGCAGCACCTAATGTTCAACCCTTCCAGGGTGTCCAACCTCCTCTTTAATCTTCATTAATTTTCAACGAAAAATCTGTGCATACCGTAGGTTTTCTACCACATTGCACAGGAACACCGCTGCCGGCCGAAAAAAAAGAGTCACCCTGGTCCAGGATGACTCTTGCGGTCCACCGGTTAACCAGTAACCGATAACCATTAACTTAAGCCGAGAATGAGGTACCGCAACCACAGGTGCTGCTGGCGTTGGGGTTGTTGAAAGTGAAGCCCCGGTTATCCAGGCCGCTCACGAAGTCCACCTCCATGCCCAGCAAATAAATGGCGTGGGCCTTGTTCATCACGACCTGAATGCCATTTACTTCGAAGGTGTCGTCCTCCGGAGCGGGCAGATCAAAACCAAGAATGTAGGAGAAGCCGGAACAACCGCCGCCTTTTACGCCCAGCCGCAGGCAATAGCCTTCGGGTATGTTCTCGGACTGACGGATCTGATTCAGCTGGGCCACGGCGCCAGTAGTGAGCTGTACAGGGGCGGCGATGGTGGGTGATGCGAGCACTGCTTCCATGATGTAGGTCTGCGTTTTAATAACCGGGCAAAAATAGGCACATAAAACGAAAACAAAGGCCCCATTGTTCAAATCCGGCGCGCTATCTTTGCCGCCCTTTTGGGAAAAGATTGACCAACCGATACACCGAGCATGGAAACGTTGCTGGAAATTTTGAAGTATACCCTGCCTGGCCTGCTCGTAGCGGCCACCGCTTACTACCTGCTCAAGACGCTGCTGGAAAGCCAGAACCGCGGCACCCAGTTGGCCCAGCGGAATGAAGCCTTAAAGATTACCCTGCCCCTGCGCTTGCAGGCCTACGAGCGACTCACCCTGTTGTGCGACCGGGCGGCCCTGCCCAACGTCCTGTTACGGGTCCGCATGCCAGGCATGACCATGGCCGAATTGCGCGGCGCCCTGCTGCTGGCCATCAACCAGGAATTCAGTCATAATACGTCGCAGCAATTATACGTATCCGATACGCTCTGGCAAATCATCACCCTGGCCAAGGACGAAACCCTGGCGGCAGTGAGCCGGGCCGCCGACGGCCTGGAAACAAACGACGACGCGGACGAATTTTTGCAGCAATTGCTCCAGGCGGTCGACCAGCAAGGTCCCGCTACCCCACTCCAGCGGGCTATCATTGCCATCCGGACCGAGGCCGGCCAATTGTTCTGATTCCAGATTCTTAACACTTGAGCACAAAGCCTTGACAACGACATGGTTGCCCTTTTTTCTGTCAATCTAACATTGTAAATGCAAGTTTTTGTGCGTCCTGTAGCCGCTGCTGGCATGCCTTTTTACCGGGAGGAAAACGCCACGCATTGCAATGGACCACGCCATAATCCGGATATATATCAGGGTTTTAAACCCAGGAATCAACCGGTTAAAATAGCACCGGCTTGCTGCCAGGGGGTGGTTTTTTACCCGCCGGCGCATGATTTTGCAGCATTGGCGTTACGCTATTTTTTCAAAATAAAATCATTTAAATGGCGGTTTTTTGAGAATTAATAGAGGTTATATGCTTAAAAAATTGATTTTCTGTCACTTACCCCATCAGGCCCAGACATGGACCGGGCAGGTGTCCGACAGTAACGCGCCTCTTTGCTGACCTTTTCTCCAACTTAAAATTTTTTGGTCGAAAAAAACAAAAACTCTTACCCGGCGTCGGGATAAAAGACCACCTTTGTCACCCTGTCTCGATTGAAATGTATTTCATCTAAAGCTTGTTTCGGAATTTCTCCAGGCTGCCAAA
This sequence comes from Saprospiraceae bacterium, assembly GCA_046597295.1. GTDB lineage: Bacteria > Bacteroidota > Bacteroidia > Chitinophagales > Saprospiraceae > M3007. The sequence goes on along the minus strand of JBKJKS010000030.1, from coordinate 5,011 downwards.
TGCTCCATTAGGTATGACAACTGACTGCCAAATGGTATGGGACAACTGTCTGCGTACCATCAAAAAAAACGTGAACCCACAGAGTTACAAAACTTGGTTTGAACCGATCAGACCGGTCTTACTGGATCAGGATATTCTGACGATCCAGGTGCCGAATAAGTTTTTTTTCGAGTGGATCGAGGAGCACTACGTGCAATTGCTGAAGACGAGCGTCCGGCAGGAACTTGGTGAGCGTGGACGCCTGTTGTACCATATCCCGGAGGCTGGCGCTGCGCCCGTGCCGTCGGCCACCCGGGTCAGCGGCAAGCCTTCCGCCGAAAAAGACAACGAACCGGTGCCCGGCGTTTTCGACGCGGAGATGATCCGCAATCCGTTCATTATCCCAGGTATTAAGCGGGTTAAAATCGAGCACCAGCTCAATGCCCAGTACACCTTCGAGAATTTCATCGAGGGCGACTGCAACCGCCTGGCCCGCAATGCGGGGCTGGCCATCGCCAAGAATCCCGGCAAGACGGCCTTCAATCCCCTGGTCATCTTCGGCGACGTGGGCCTGGGCAAGACGCATTTGGCGCAGGCCATCGGCAACGATATTGTCAGTCGCTTTGAGAACAAGGCCGTGCTGTTCGTCTCGGCGGAAAAGTTTACCAACCAGATCATCCAGGCGATCAAGAACAACGCCGTCAACGACTTCGTGAACTTCTACAACATGGTAGAAGTGCTGATCATCGACGATATCCAGTTTTTGTCGGGCAAGCAAAAGACCCAGGAAATATTCTTCCATATTTTCAACCAGCTGCACCAGAGCGGCCGGCAGATCGTGCTGACCTCCGACCGGGCGCCGAAAAACCTGGAAGGCATGGAAGATCGCATGATCTCCCGGTTCAAGTGGGGATTGAGCGCCGACATCCAGGCGCCCGACCTGGAAACCCGGATGGCCATCCTGGATTCGAAGATGGAAGACGAAGGCGTGGACCTGCCCCAGGATGTGCTGGAATTCATCTGCTACAATATTAAAAACAACATCCGCGAACTGGAAGGCGTCATGATCTCGCTGCTGGCCCAGTCCACGCTCATCCGCCGGAACATCGACCTGGAACTGGCCAAAGAGGTGATCCGTAATTTCGTGACCACGATCAATAAGGAAATCACCGTCGAATTCATCCAACAACTGGTGGCCGAGCATTTCAGCCTGACGGTGGAGAAGTTGCAGCATGAGACCCGTAAGCGCAACGTGGTCATCGCGCGCCAGCTGTCGATGTACCTGGCCAAGAAACTTACCAACAAATCGCTCAAGGCTATCGGAGAGAATTTCGGCGGCCGCGACCACAGTACCGTGATTTACTCCTGCAAAGCCGTCCAGGATATGATGGATACCGACCTGATCTTCAAGGATACGGTGGACGAAGTGGAAAAGAAATTGAAAATGAGCCTGAACACTTAGTCTACGCTAAGTGCCTGATCGACAGGGCCTTGTATGCAAATGCATACAAGGCCCTGTCTATTTTTCAACCAAACCTCCCGGCTGGTGGCCTGCTCATGGCTTAAAAAACCTCTTTCGTAATTCAGCCCTTCTGCCGGCCCCTGACCGGGCGAAAGCGACTGCCGGCAGCATCCTGGCCGCTTCCATTTGCCGGTTTGTCGCCTACCGGTCAAATCTAAAACCTGACCGGCTTCGTAAGTAGTGCGTTGGAACCATTCTGGCTCCTGCTACTGATCTTTCTTTTTTCACTTCAAACCTATCACCATGTTCAGAAACAGTCACGCTCGACTGATTGGCATGTTGCTTTTCGCCGGTTGGGCCGCAAGCGCCTTTGCCTCCTCCCACCGCGAAGCGCCACTTATCGCCAATGACCCGCTGGCAGACAACACCGATGTGTATGCCTTCCGCAGCCCCGACAATCCCAATACCATTACCCTGATCGCCTGCTTCATCCCCTTCGAGCTGCCCCATGGCGGCCCGAACTATTACACCTTCGGGGAAAACATCCGCTACGAAATCCACGTGGACAACAACACCGCCACGGCGGGCGATGATGTCACCTACCGGTTTACGTTTACCCGCGTGAATGAAGATCCGACCACGTTCTTCAACATCCGCCTGGGTCAGGAAAACCTGAAGACCACCTACCAGCTGCAACGCAGCACGGACGGTGGCGCTACTTTCCAGACCATCGTCACGAACGGTGTGGTGCCGCCGAACAACATCGGTCCCCGCTCCATCGAAAGCGGCGTTGGCCTGGGTGCGCCCGACTACGCTTCGCTGATGACGGACGCGATCACCAACGCCAGCACCGGCGAGACCGTTTTCTGCGGTCCGGTCGACGATCCCTTCTATGTGGATCTGGGTGGCGTGTTCGATCTGGGCAACCTGCCCCGTCAGAACGGTGCGCCACGTGATGGCCTGGGGGAAAGAAACTGCCACGCCCTGGTCATCCAGGTGCCCATCACCACCCTGCTGAAAACCGGTGCGCCGACCACGCCCGCTAACATCCTCGATCCCAACTACGTCATCGGCGTATGGGCCAGCGCCAGCCGCCGGGCGACGCGCACCATTGCGCCGAACAGCCAGAACGATGCCGGCAACTGGGTACAGGTCAGCCGCCTGGGCATGCCGCTCACCAACGAAGTGGTCATCCCGATCGGTTTCAAAGACTACTGGAACGGCCTCACGCCGTATGAGGAGATCGCCGACCAGACGCTGGATAACTTCTTTTACAACCCGGAGTTGACCCTGTACATGGACAACCGGTTCTTCGGCGCCGCCATCCCCGCCTTCTCGAAACTGCGCATCCAGACCAAATCGCTGGGCGCTTTCGATTTCGGCTATGGCAAAGACGGACTCTTCGGACTGAAAGGCCTGGCCGCCGTGAGCGGTACCGCCCTGGATGACGCCATTTTTGGCACACTGCTGCTGCCCGGACCTGGAAAGGCCCGTTCGGTGGATCTCTGGCCCGCCTTCCACACCGGCGTGCCCAACCTCGCGCCTTACCAACTGGCGACCGGCAAGAACGGTAACCCACTGGCCCCCGGCAAACCTTTCATCAACAACTTCCTGCCGAACGGCGGTGATATGCTCCGCCTGAACATGGCAGTACCCATCACGTCGCGCGAAGACGCGGCCTTCTCTTCCGAAGGCCTGGTGGCCGCCGCCGTGGCCGGCCTGACCCAGGCGCCTTTCAATACCAGCACCAACCTGGAATTCATTCCGAACATGGACGGCTTCCCGAACGGTCGCCGCCTGGAAGACGACGTGACCCTGATCGAACTGCAGGCCGTATCCGGCATCGTGCTGGCCGCCATCGGTCTGTGGTACGACGATTACATCCCCGGCCAGACCGCCAGCCCGGTGACGCCCCGGCTGTTGAACGTGCTGGGCTACCGCACCGGTGTGAACAAGAACGACAAGCCCTTCCAGGCGACGTTCCCCTACCTGGCCGAGCCATGGAGAGGTACCGTAGTAGCCAACTAACAGCGAAGCGACTGCCATCCAACGCTTTGTTTGTCAATACTTTGGAGGGCTTTCAAAAACTTTTTTACAAAACCGGCCTCTGGCCTAAAAGATATTTTCCAATGAAATTTTATGTAAAAAGCTTGCTATCGGCTGCGCTGCTGATGCTGGCGCTGGTGCAAAGTGCACTGGCCTCCAGTCACCGCGAAGCACCGCTCATCGCCGACGATCCGTTGGCCGATAACGTGGACGTGTATGCCTTCCGCAGTCCCGACCGCCCCAACACCATTACGCTGATCGCGACCTATGTGCCCTTCCAACTGCCCCAGGGCGGCCCCAACTACTACGGTTTCGGGGAGAACGTGCGCTACGAGATCCACGTGGACAATAACGCCGCCAAAGCCGGTGACGAGCTGATCTACCGGGTGGAGGTCAAGACGGTGAACGAAGATCCGACCACGTTCTTCAACATTCGTCTGGGCAAACGCAACCTGAAGATGTTCTACACGCTGTACCGCTCGGATAACGGCGGGAAAAGCTTCGTGGCCATCGTCTCCAACCGCGCCATACCGCCGACCAACATCGGCCAGCGCAGCATCGAGTCGGGCCTGGGATTGGGCAAGACCTACCAGCAACTGGTGGATGAATCGATCATCTTCGCTTCCACCGGCGAGCGGGTATACGTCGGTCCGTCCGACGATCCGTTCTTCGTGGATCTGGGCGGCATTTTCGACCTGGGTGATTCTCCCCGCCAGGATGGCTCGTCGCGCGATGGTGTGGCCTGCAAAAACGTCAGCACCATTGCTATTCAGGTGCCGATCTCGTTCCTGCGCAAGAAAGGCGCCCCGAAAGCGCCGGTGAATATCCTCGATCCGAACTACGTGATCGGCGTGTGGGCCAGCGCCAGCCGCAAGGCCGTGCGTACGCTCGCTCCCGGTACGGAGACGTACAGCGGTAACTGGGTACAGGTGAGCCGCCTGGGCATGCCCCTGACCAACGAAGCAGTCATTCCGGTGGGTCAGAAAGACTACTGGAACAGCCTCACGCCGTACCAGGAACTGGCTGACCAGACGCTGGATGGCTACTTCTACAACCCGGAACTCGCCCTGTACATGGACGATTCCCTGTTTGGCGGCGCCGTACCATCGTTCTCCAAGTTGCGCATTCAGCGTAACTCGCTCGGTGCGTTCGATTTCGGCAACGGCCAGGACGGTCTGTTCGCGCTGAAAGGCTCGGCAGCGGTGGCGGGTACCGCTTTAGATGATGCTGTCTTTGGCACCTTATTACTGCCCGGCGCCGGCAAACCGCGTTCGGTGGATCTGTGGCCCATCTTCCATACCGGCGTACCGAACGTGCGTCCTTACCAACTGGCGACCGGCAAAGGCGGGAACCCATTGGCCGCGGGCAAACCGTTCATCAATAACTTCCTGCCGAACGGCGGCGATATGCTGCGTTTGAACATGGCCGTTCCGGTGACGCCGCGCAACGACCCGAACTTCAGTTCGGAAGGCCTGCTGGCCGCTGCGGTGCTCGGTCTGACCAATCCGACCTACGCTTCTTCGG
>JBKJKS010000025.1:0-3423 GCA_046597295.1 Saprospiraceae bacterium | reverse complement strand
CGACCTGGCGCACCGAGCGGGCGTTGCCGAAGTATTTATCGCGGAACTGGTGCAGGAAGGCCAGGTATTTGCCCAAGTGCTCGCGGGCCTCTTCCTCGACCCGGTAGTGCTCCTGTTGGAACATGTACAACGCGATTTCCAGCAACTCCTCCGGGGCATAGTCCTCGAAGCGCAGCACCTTATCGAAGCGGCTGGCCAGTCCGGGATTGGCTTTCAGGAAGTTGTCCATGTTCTCGGGATAACCGGCCACGAACACGTAGAATTCACCGCGCCGGTCCTCCATGCGCTTGAGCAGGGTTTGAATCGCTTCATCGCCAAAGTCGCCCTGCGAGCCGCGACCGCTGGAAGTGAGGGCATAGGCTTCGTCGATGAACAGCACGCCGCCCATGGCTTCCTCCACCCGTTCGCTGGTCTTGATGGCCGTTTGGCCGACATAGCCGGCCACCAGACCCTGGCGGTCGGTTTCCAGCATGTGGCCGCGCTCGAGTACGCCGAGGGCCTTGTATATTTTGGTCAGGATGCGGGCCATCGTGGTCTTGCCGGTGCCCGGATTGCCCACGAAGACCGTGTGCAGGAAGAACCGGCCCAGCACGTCGCGGCCCGTCTCGCGGTTAAAACGCACCAGATTGACCAGTTCGCGAATGTCTTTTTTGATGTTCTGCATCCCGACCAGGCTATCCATCTCGTGCAGGGCGCTCAACAGCAGCGCTTCATCGACGGGAATGTTGGGCAAAGGCCGTTTGTAAGTGACCTTCACTTTTTCCACGTCTTCCTGCAGGATGACGGAGAGCGACTCGGAGGGCAAGGCCCGCACTTCGGGGTTGGCCATCATGCGCAGCCCCAGCTGGATCTTGGCCTTGTCGATCAGGTCGTGGACGAAACGGGCGTTGCCGAAGGCGCGGTCGCGCGAGCGGAAAGCTTCGGTGATGAGTTCGTCCACCATGCGCTTGGCTTCCAGGGCCAGGATGACCTCTTTCTCCCGGGTGGCGTAGTCGGCGATCCGGCTGAGTTCCTGCGGCAGGTAGTCGGCAAATTCGAAGGTCATTTTAAAGCGGCTGCGCAGTCCGGGGTTGGAGTCGAGGAAAGTCTTCATTTCCTTCGGGTAGCCGGCCACGATGATGGCCAGGTCGCCGGGTCCATTGGAGAGTTCTTTGACCAGGATCTCGATCACTTCCCGGCCGAAATCCTTGCTGTCTTCGGCGGAGCGGGCCAGGGCGTAGGCTTCGTCGATAAACAGCACGCCACCCCGGGCCATCTCGATGGCGTCTTTCACCTTCGGGGCCGTCTGGCCAATGTATTCGCCAACCAGGTCGGTGCGATCCACCTCGTGCACATGGCCTTTGGTGAGCAGTCCCATTTTCTTGTACAGGCGGCCCATCATTTTGGCCACGGTGGTTTTGCCGGTGCCGGGATTGCCGATGAAGACGGAGTGCACGTCGATGCCTTCTTTTTCGGCAAAGCCTTTTTCCTTGCGCAGTTGCAGGAACTGGATGTACTGGGCGTGCTCGCGCACTTTGCTCTTGATCTCGCTGAGGCCAATGAGCGCGTCCAGCCGCACGAGTACCTCTTCAAAGGTGTCCATGTCCTCGGCTTCGGGGGTCAGGAAGACCTGCTGGCCTTTATTGGGCAACCACACGCCGTTGATGCCCTCTTCGAAGGCCATACCGACTTCGAAGGGCATGACCGCCAGGAGCTGATCCATGAAAATGATCTCGGCCGTGTAGCGGTCGTTGCGCCAGGAGCCTTTCACGTTGCTGCCCCAGCCGGCGGTTATTTTCACCCCATCGTCGCTTTTTTCCACGCGGTGCAGGCGCACCACCTGGCCTTTCAGTTCCCGGGCGTCGTTGTAGAATTTGATGAATAATTCACACTGCCACTGCTTACTGAGCAGCAGGTTTTTGAGCGTCACCTCCGCGTAGATATAGCGCGTCTCCTCGCCGTGGAAGCGCCGCATGTACTGGCGCTCGAACTCCGGGGTATCGTCGTAGGGCCCTTCGTACATGCGCAGGGTACTGATCTGGCAGTAAGGATTGTCGGTCTTGGTGAGCGGGCGGGTCGCATCTTCAATATAGAAGTACTTGCTCGACACCTTTTCGCCTTCGATCCAGGCTTCCCAGTAGTAGGAGCCTTTTTTCCAGAACACGCCTTCCTGCTTATTGCCCCAACCTTCGCGGATGTAGCCCACCGGGTCGTATTTGCTCACTTTCCGCCGGAAGGGCAGCACACAAATTTCCTTTTTCTGTTTTTTTACCGCGTAGCAACGCAGCTCCACGTTCACTTCCCAGTCTTCATTGTCAAAGTATTTGTTGTGGAAGGAAAGTTCGGCATAGATATAAGTCGTTTCATGGCGGTCGAACACCTGCCGGTATTTTTTCTTGTTGTCAGCCAACCATTCGGTGGAAGCATAGATCTTCAATTCGCGGAATTTCCAGCGTTTGGCCTCTGCGTCCTCCGGTGGGAGCTGTGACTGATGGGTACCGTATTGCATAATGATTGAAAGTGCTGCTGCTGATCGTGCCGGACGATTGATTGACCGGCACTCCAGGATAAAAGTAAATGCAAGAACTGCGTTTTGGCGGAATTAGTACGCACTTTTTATCAACAATAACCTAACCAAACCCACTAACTGTACGGCCGTACTATCTTCACCGCTGGCTGTACGTTCCGCCCACCCTCTTCCATGGTTATTCTTCTGCTGATCCTGCTGATTCTCCTCAACGGCGTGTTTTCGATGTCAGAAATCGCCCTGGTTTCTTCCCGCAAATTCAAACTCGAGGCCCTGGCCAAACGGGGCAGCACGGGTGCGAAAAAAGCGCTGGCGCTGGCGGCGGCGCCCAATCGCTTTCTGTCCACCGTGCAGATCGGTATTACGGTGGTCAGCCTGCTGGTCGGCATTTACTCCGGCAGCGCCCTGAGCGCACCGGTCGAACACTTCCTGACCGCCACCTTCCCGGGTTTGCAGCCCTACGCGTCGGATATTGCGCTTGTCTCCGTTTTGCTCCTGACCACTTATTTAGCCATCGTACTGGGCGAGTTGTTGCCCAAACGCATCGGCCTGACTTTCCCGGAGACCATTGCCAGCATGGTGGCTACGCCGATGGATCTGTTGTCCCGGATCACCGGGCCTTTCGTCTGGCTGCTGACCAAAAGCAACGACCTGCTGCTGGGCATTTTTGGCATCAAGGCCAAAACCGACGGCATCGTAACGGAAGCGGAAATCAAAAGCATGATCTCCGAAAGTACCGAAAGCGGGGAAATTCAGGAAATCGAGCAGGACATTGTGGAGCGCGTTTTTGCCCTCGGCGACCGCAAAGTGAGCTCGCTGATGACCCACCGCAGCGACATTGTCTGGCTGGACCTGCACGATACCCCGGCCGATATCCGCCGCAAGATCGGGGGGCAGATCTACAACGTTTACCCCGT
>JBKJKS010000620.1:0-6978 GCA_046597295.1 Saprospiraceae bacterium | reverse complement strand
CGGTACGGATCATATCCACCCGGCCTTCGACCATTTTCCGGGGACCCCGGGTGGTCGTCAGGCTCACCCGCCGGGCATCCCGGTCCGGTGCAAATTTTTCACCGCGCTGCTCCCGTGGCGCGGCGGCCAACGGCGGGGTTTTTGCAGCAGGTTGATCCTCGGCCGCCGATCGGGTGGTTAGCCGGTCGAGGGCCAGACTGAAGCGTTCGTCCGCGTGCTCGATGACCGTTCCGAGCTGCGCCAGCTGGCGCAGGGCATGTTCCGCTGAATCGGCATTGTTGTCGATCCGCAAACTTTGCGTGATCTGGCGGGCCGAAAAATTCTTCTTCGGATGGGCCAGCAGGAACTTCAGAATTTCAATTTGTAAGGCTTGGGCGGACAACCTTTTGTCGCCACTGTTTTTCTTTTTAGTCATACTTGGATTTGGCCTAATAAATCAGCCGGTAAGTTTTTTACAAGAAGTGGTTTGCGTTTCATGGAAGCGACTATTTGTCACCGCCTGCAAAAATAAGTGGTTGAAAATGAAAAGTTTAATTAAAATTAAAACCGGTTGTACCAGTTAGATCCGGCGTTTAAAACCCCCGGGCAGTCTGAAAAGTTGCAAATGGTGGGGGACAGGGGGCACTTATTCCTGCGCAGCCCATTGTTCCAAAAAGGACAACACCTTCGCCGTCGCGCCCCGGTTTTCTGCTAAAAAATTCCGTGCCGCCAGCGACGCCCGGGCATAGCGGGCCGGATCGGCCAGGTGCAGCAGGACTGCCGACAATTCCGCTGCATTACGCACCGGGAAAGCCGCTCCCCGGGCTACAAAAGCCTCGGCTTCCGCAAATCTGGTGTATTTCGGCCCGAAAATGATCGGTAGACCAAAGGCCGCCGGCTCCAGGGTGTTGTGGATGCCGGATCCGAATCCGCCACCGATGTAGGCCACCGTACCATAGCGGTACAGCGTGTTGAGCATACCCACGTTGTCAATCACCAGCAGGCGGGCCGTACGCAGCGCCTCCGGGGTTGCTTGCGTATACCGGATAGACCGCGGATAGCGCAGCAGGCGCTGTACATTCTTTGCAGAGGGTTCGTGCGGCGCCACGATGACTTTCCAGGTGTTTCCGGCGGTTACGATCGGGCCGAATATTTTATCATCGGCTTCCCAGGCGCTGCCGGCGATGAAGATTTTGGGGTCCTCCGTAGGGTAAGCCCCCCCCGACCCCCCCGTGAAGGGGGGGAGTACTTGGAGCTGCGCCGCTGGTGGCAAGTGATCAGCTATGCTCTCCACGATGCCGTCCCCCCGCTTTACGGGGGGGCTAGGGGGGGCTTCGGGCGCAGGTGTATCTTCTATCCGGGAATCTCGATATTCCTCATTGTCGTGGGCCTTTAGCGTGGGGTCTTCCGTAGGGTGAGCCCCCCCCGACCCCCCCGTGAAGGGGGGGAGTGCATCGAGCTGTGCCGTTGGAGGCAAATCATTGGTTTCGTTCTCCACAATGCCGTCCCCCCCCTTTACGGGGGGGCTAGGGGGGGCTTCGGGCGCAGGGGCATCCCCCACAAAAACCCCCACCAAATCATTTGCCGGAGCAGCCTCCGCGATTTGCAGCACCCGGTCGATACGCGTATCGCCGGCTACGGTAACATTTTGAAAACCAATGCTTTGCAATAATATGGCCGAAGCCTCATCCTGCACGAAAAACCAGGTGAACGCACGGAGGCCCCGGCGCCAAAAGCCGCCCCAGGGTTGGAAAAAGGGCTGCTGCTTGCGAAATAATGCCGAGACCAGCAGGGTAGGGGTACCGCGCTGTTGCAGGGCCCGGAGGTAATTAAACCAAAACTCGTACTTGACGAAAATGGCCGCATCGGGCTGGATGATACTTAGAAAGTCGGCCGCATTGCGGCGCGTATCGGCAGGTAAATAGGCCACAAAATCGGCGTGGGGGTAGTGGCGGCGTACTTCGTAGCCGGAGGGAGAGAAAAAGGTCAGCACCACCTGCCAATCCGGGAACTGTTGCCGGCAGGCTTCGATGATCGGCCGACCCTGCTCGAACTCGCCCAGCGACGCCGCGTGCACCCAGAGCACCCGGCCGGTTTTTTGAAACGCCTGCCGGTAGCGCCGCCGCCAGTCCCGCCGTCCGGCCACCCACTTCCGGGCCTTCGGATGCAACCAGGCGGCCAGGTGCAGCCCGAGGGTAAAGGTGTGCATCGCAAGACTGTACAGCCAGGCCATATTTTAATAATAAATCTCCTCCGAGCCCCCGATATAGAACGGAATGGTCCAGGCGGCCCGGATGCCGAAGCGCAGATCCACGCGCTGGCCATCGAGTTTGCGGCGCTCGGTGAAATCCCAGTCCCGGAGCGTATGGGTGAAGCCCTGGTTGAACTCAAAGCCGATCATCCAGTTGGCGCGGCGGTTCTTGGCCAGATGCTGCCAGCCCACGAACTGCTGGAACGCCAGTCCGCCCGTCAATCGGTCGTAGCCCTTGGCATAGTCGCCGGTGATTTGGGTCAGCGTATTTCCGTCGTCCTGCACCCGGATTTTGTGCTGGGTGACGCCTGCGCCCAAGGTGACCCGCACACCGGATCGCACATCTTTGACGGTGAACAATTTGCCCACTAATCCGCCCATATACCAGCCGCGCTGGCGCAGGGGCACGGAGGCCAGCAACTGATCATTGCCGATCAGGTCGCCTTCGGGGGTGCGTAGAATGGCCAGGGGGTCCTCCTGCACGGTAGTCCCAAAGTAGAACTGACCTTCCAGCCCGAGGATTAGGTTGTTCGCGGTTATCCAGTCGCCTCCCAGACCGATGCTGTTAGCCGGCCCGAACCGATCGGCCAGATCGCCGGCCGGCCGGTGTGTGCCGAAGAGAACGTGGGCTAAAATCGCCTTACCTTTGTTGCGGGGTTCTGCTGGTAGCGGATGTTCCCGCATCCGCTGGGCGGATAAAAGCAGGCCGCCGAACAGCAAAGCGGCGGTGACATATAGTTTCAGATGCATATTGCCTGACAAAAAATGAGTAATCAACATGAGACGCCTGAGCTGGCCAACCTGCCGGTGGGCCAGACAAGCGAAACGAGCAGCAAAAGTAACGCCTTCCAACCCATCTCCGCCGCTGCCCTGGCTAAATTGCGCGAGATACTGAGCGAACGCTACTTCCACACGGATGAAGTCAGCCGGCAGGCCAGCGGGCGCGACGAAACAGAAGACCTGCTCTACTTGCCCGAAGCCGTGGCCGAACCGGCCGACACCGCCGAGGTCAGCGCCCTGCTGCGCATCTGTCATACCGAACGCATCCCCGTCACCGTTCGCGGCGGCGGCTCGGGATTGGCCGGTGGAGCGCTGCCCATCCACGGCGGACTGGTGATCTCCATGCGGCGCTTCGACCGGATCATCCGCATCGACGCCCGCAATTTTCAGGTCACGGTGGAACCTGGCGTGGTCACCGAAACGCTGCAGAATACATTGAAAGACCAGGGCCTGTTCTATCCCCCCGATCCCTCCAGCCGGGGCTGGAGTTTCATCGGCGGTAACGTGAGTACCAACGCCGGCGGACCGAAAGCGGTGAAGTACGGCGTGGTGAAAGACCATGTCCTCAATCTGGAGGTCGTGCTGGCCACCGGCGAAGTGATCTGGACGGGCGCCAACACCCTGAAGAATTCCACCGGTTACAACCTTACCCAGCTGCTGGTCGGTAGCGAAGGCACGCTGGGCGTGATCACCAAGATCGTGCTGAAACTCCAGCCCTACCCGACGCAGAACCTGTTGATGCTGGCCCCGTTCCGCTCGGCAGAGAGCGCCTGCGCGGCGGTGGCCGCCATTTTTCAGGCCGGGGTGACCCCTTCGGCCCTGGAGTTCATGGAGCGCAACGCCATCGACTGGGCCCTGCGCTACGTCGGCGACGTGCAGCTGCCGATGGGCGACGACGTGCAGGCCCATTTGCTCATCGAGGTAGATGGCCAGCATCTGGATGCGTTATACGCTGATTGTGCGACCATTACGCAGGTGCTGGATCAGTACGACTGCGGCGATATTCTCTTTGCCGACGATGAAGCAACCAAGACCGACCTCTGGAAACTGCGCCGCAACGTGGCCCACGCCGTGAAAAGCAACTCGGTGTACAAGGAAGAGGACACGGTGGTGCCCCGGGCGGAATTGCCGCTTTTGCTACAGCACGTCAAAGCGGTGGGCGCCAAATACGGCTTCGAATCGGTCTGCTACGGCCACGCCGGCGACGGCAACCTGCACGTCAACATCCTGCGCGGCGATCTCTCGGACCAGGCCTGGCAGGTGGATGTCACCCAGGGCATCCGCGAGATTTTCACGCTGGTAAAAAGCGTCGGCGGCACCATTTCCGGCGAACACGGCATCGGACTGGTGCAGAAACCCTACCTCGACATCGTGTTTTCGCCCGTCGAATTAAGGCTGATGCAGCAGATCAAGGCCGTGTTCGATCCGCACGGGATTCTGAATCCGGGGAAGGTGGTGTAGGAATTATGAATTATGAATTATGAATTATGAATTATGTTTCCCATTGGCCTACGTTTATCGCCAGATGGATTTCAGTGTAAACCATTGTCCGCTTACCAGCTCCGGTCGGGCGCCGGGTGTGTACAGCAGACGCATTGAATTAAAAGCCGCCGTCGGGAAAAAGACTTCCGTCATGGCCAGGGCACCGTCATCGACAAAGACCTCTACGGAGGAAACATCCACCAGCAGGCGCATTTTCAGGGTCGTTCCGGTTGGGGCGTAAGGCGCGGTATGGCTACCCGCAAATTTGTCCGAAAAAGTGCCTTTACCCGCTTTACTGCGGTCGACGAAGACCTGTTGCGCCACCGGATCGTAGCCGATGGAAAGGGACTCCTCCGGGTACTGGGGATTGTACAATTGGACCCCAAAGGGCTGCATTTTTGGCGCGTTGCCCGGCGGTATCCGCCATTCCAGTTCGACTTCGAAAGCCGATGCTGGCATCGAATACTGGGCGGCCGGCTCCTCCGTCAGTTTTATCACGCCACCGCCCTGCCGTAGGAGTTCCAGTTCCCGCACCGGCTTTTGCACCAGCCGGATACCCGCCGGCGTTTTTTGCAAATGCAGGCTGCGCGGTACCGTCATCGCGCTGCGCCAGGGGGTAGTGGGCACTTCCTGCGCGTACTGCCAGTTGCTCATCCAGCCGATGAACAGGCGGCGATCGTCGGGACCGTTGCTCCAGGTGACGCCGGCGTAGTTGTCGCGGCCGTAGTCGAGCCACCGCGTGGTGGTCGGCAGCTCGTCCGGGGTGAAGATTTTGCCATCGAACTGACCGATGAAATACTCGGTGCCGGAACCACCATTGGGGGCACCAGTACCCAGGCTGACCAGCATGACCCAGCGTTTTTCTTCCGTGCCCGCCACGGGCAGCTCGAACAGATCGGGGCATTCCCACGGCCGGCCGTCGCTGCCGTAGCCCAGCCCGAATTCGCTGGCCGGCGTCCATGTTTTCAGGTCGGGCGAGGTGTAGAGCACTACGCGGTCGCCCTGGGCCAGGATCAGCACCCAGCGCTGGGTACCGGCATGCCAAAACACCTTCGGATCGCGAAAATCCTTGGCGCCCGGGTTGGCGATCACCGGATTGCCGGCGTACTTGGTCCAGCTGCGCCCCCGGTCATTGGAATACGCAATGCCTTGATCCTGATGGTCTTTGCGCCCGGCTTTTTCGGCCACCATGTCATGGTAAGTGAAAATAGCCACCAGCGGGGCTTCCTTGCCGGTGCGGAAGCCAGCCGTGTTTTGCGTATCCGCCACGGCGCTGCCGGAAAAAATGTAGCCCAGCGTATCGGGGTAGAGCGCAATGGGCAGGTGCTCCCAGTGGGTCAGGTCGCGGGTCACGGCGTGGCCCCAGTGCATCGGGCCCCATTTAATGTCGCCCGGGTAATACTGGTAAAACAGGTGGTATTCGCCGTCTGACCACACCAGTCCGTTGGGATCATTCATCCAGTGCTGCGCCGGCGAAAAGTGAAATTGCGGCCGGTGCTTTTCGGTGTAGTAAGTGGAGGGCAAGGCAGCAGATGGTGCGGCGGGTGGTAGAGCGGTTTTGCAGGCAAATAATCCGCAGAGAAGCAGCAACGCAAGGACAGGTTTCATAGCGTAAGCGATGGGTAAAGGCAATTAATTTTTCGTCATCCGTTCCCCCAGATCCTCCAGCGATATGCCCTTGGTTTCCGGCATCAGGCGCCAGACGAAAAGCAGCTGCAGCACCATCATGAAACTGAAAAACAGGAAGATGCGGGATGCCCCGATATTCGGATTGTTGGCCAGCACCGGGAAAATATTGGCGATGACGGCGGCAAACACCCAGTGCGTGCAACTGCCCAGGGCCTGGCCGCCGGCACGTACCGCATTGGGAAATATTTCGGAGATAAAGACCCAGATGACTGCGCCCTGCGACAAGGCGAAAAAAGCGATGAAGCCGAAAAGCAGGACCGGCACGTAGGCCGCGCTGCCTGCGCTGCCGTTAAAGGCCAGCGAAACCAGGCCCAGCGTGGCGATCAGGCCGAACGAACCGACCAGCATCAGCACCCGGCGACCCACGCGATCGATCAGGGCAATACCAAGCATGGTGAAGAGCAGGTTGACCAGCCCGATGCCGGCGCTGGACAGCAGGGCGGTACTTTTGCCCAGACCGGCGTCCTCGAAAATGCGCGGCGCGTAGTAGATGATGGCGTTGATGCCCGACCACTGGTTGAAAAAAGCGAACAGGAAGGCCAGCATGACCGGCCGGCTGTATTTCCGGCTGAACAGTGGCTCCCGGACCTGGTTTTGCTCGGCCAGGGCACTTTCCTGCATGGCGCGGATGGAAGCGTCCACGTTCTCCGGGTCGGTGATCTGCAGGATGGCGCGGGCTTCTTCCGTCCGGCCTCTTTTCAGCAGCAGCCAGCGCGGGCTTTCCGGGATGAGCAGCACCAGAACGGTGTACAGCAGGGAAGGGATCGCCACCACGCCGAGCATCAGCCGCCAGTCAT
>JBKJKS010000617.1:0-5847 GCA_046597295.1 Saprospiraceae bacterium | reverse complement strand
GAAAGGGCAAAGGGCAAAAAGGCAAATGGGCATTATATTTCCCAAAGCCTGACGGAAGGTAATACTGCGGTAAAAGTAAGAACCATTCGCTGCTTTTTGCCCTCCTTTAAGTTGCACAGAATATACATACAGCAAACCCAATGATTTGCCCTTTGCCCCTCTTTCCCCTTGCCCCTTGCCTTTTTTGCACATTTGCTCTTTGCCCCTCTTGCCCCTTGCTCGTTCCCCTTTGTCTACCTTTGCCGCATGGAACAACCGACCCACGTACTGCTGATTGCCTGCGCAGACCAGATCGGGCTGGTGCATCATATTACCGGGGTGCTGTACCGGCATGCGCTGAATATTGTAGAGAATCAGGAGTTTGTAGAAGCCGGGCAGGACCGTTTCTTTATGCGCACCAGTTTTTCCGGTACCGTGGATAACGACGCATTGCTGCTGGAACTGCGCCGCGTGTTGCCGCCCGATGCCAGCGTACAGCTGGCGGAAAAGCGGCGAAAAAGAGCGGTGGTGCTGGTCACCAAAGAGCCGCATTGCCTGGGGGAATTGCTGCTGCGGCACCAGTTTGACGAATTAAATGCCGACATCCTGGCGGTGATCGGCAACCACGAAACGCTGGAGAATTTTACCCACCAGTTCGGCATCAATTTTCACTGCCTGCCCCACGCGGGGCAAAGCCGCGAACAGCATGAGGCTGCTATGGAGGCGGTAATACAGCGCTACCAGGCCGAGTATGTGGTCCTCGCCAAGTACATGCGGATCCTCTCGCCGGGCTTCGTGGCCCGCTTCCCACAGCGCATCATCAACATTCATCATTCTTTTTTACCGGCTTTTATCGGCGCCAGCCCCTACCGGCAGGCTTATGAACGCGGGGTGAAGATCATCGGCGCGACCGCCCATTTCGTCAATAACGATTTGGATGAAGGGCCCATCATCGTGCAGAACGTGATTCCGGTGGACCACACCTATTCCGTGCACGATATGGTGCAATCGGGCAAGGACGTCGAGAAGATCGTGCTGGCCCGGGCCCTTAAATTGGTCTTTGACGATAAGCTGTTCGTGAACGGTAATAAGACCATCATCTTTGACTGAACATTGCATTATGACACTCGATCAGGTACAACAGACTGTAAATGAGTGGATTGTGACCATTGGCCGGCGCTACTACAACGAGATGACCAACACCGCGCTGCTGATGGAAGAAGTGGGCGAGGTCGCCCGCCTGATGGCTCGCCTGTATGGGGAGCAGTCATTCAAAACGCCGGAACTGGCCGCCACCGCCCGCGAGGATTTGGCCGACGAAATGGCCGACGTGCTGTTCGTCCTCGTTTGCCTGGCCAACCAGACCGGGATTAATCTGACGGACGCAGTGGCCAGGAACCTCGACAAAAAGACCCGGCGCGACGCCCTGCGTCACGCAACCAACAAAAAACTCCAATAGGCATATGGCCCGCATCCTGCTGATTGAAACCGCCACCGACGTATGTTCCGCCGCCATTGCGGTGAATGGCCAGATAGTGGCCTTATCCGAGCAGTTGTCTACGCTGCAACATGCGGCGCTGCTCACGTTGCAAATCGAGGCCTGCGTACGGGAATCCGGCTGGCCACTGGTGCAGCTGGATGCGGTGGCCCTGAGCCGGGGGCCGGGTTCCTACACTGCCCTGCGGGTGGGCGCTGCGGTGGCCAAGGGCATTTGTTACGCCCTCGATAAGCCGCTGATCGCCATCGATACGCTGCTGGCCCTGGCCTTGGCCAGTCGCACCGGACTGCCGGAAAATCAAGGTTCTCCCCACACCCTGCTGGTGCCCATGCTCGACGCGCGGCGGCAGGAGGTGTGGACCGCAGTATACGACGAACAGGGCCGGCCGCTGGCCCCGGTGCAACCCATTATTATGGAAAACAATCTGTTTGAAAAATTTCTGGAAGCATTTGCGATGCAACGCCCCGTGGCCCGGTTGGTTTTTGCAGGGAACGGTATGCGAAAGATGCAGAACGTGCCGGAACCCTGGACTGCGGTCTTTTCGCCGGTGGAAAATTGTTCGGCCGTCCATCTGGCTATGCCGGCCGAACAATTTTTTCAAACCTCTGATTTTCAGGAGATCGCATATTTTGAACCTTTTTATATGAAACCACCCAACATTACTGTTCCCAAACCGGTCTGAAGCTTTAAAAAAATACTGTTGTTTTTCAATTTGTTAAAAATATCCTTCGTTTTCCTTTTCAAATCAGTACCCTTACAATTTACATTAAATACCCATGCTTGCTTTTTGACGCCATAACTGGCACAGTTTTGGAATAATTACGAATAGCCAAAATGGTGCTATTCACTAATCTAAAACATTTTATATGAGAAAGGCGAAAACAGAGATGGTTGTCTTGAAAAAAGGGCATCAAGACATCCTGCTCGACTACGTGGAACTGCGGAAAGCTGCCCTGGTCCTCCGGGCGGTGAACCACAAACTGCGCCAGCGCATTATTGATCTGCTGGAAGAAAATCAACGGATGACCGTGACCGACATTTATGTCAAGATGCGGCTGGAACAAAGCGTAGCCAGCCAGCACCTGGCCATCCTGCGTAAAGCCGGCGTGGTACAAACGGAACGGGATGGTAAATTCATTTTCTATTCCTTGGACACCAGCCGGATCAACCAGATCTCGGAACTGGTGGAGGAGTTAGCGGCCTAATGGGCTACAGGGAATAAAGAATTCGGGTCTGTAATGCTGTATGCTGCGTGGTACGCCACGTGTATACAGCATTTTTTTATTTGGCGAAATTGGAATGTTGGACAATAAAGTGCATTTTTGTTGTCGAAAACTAAAAACACCATTCTGCCAAATCGACCCTATGATCCTTTCCGACCCCTCCCTCGCTTTCAGCCCGGATAAGCTGCGCCAATCTTCCAACATTTTTCGCGCCCTGGCCCATCCCCTGCGCATGCGTATTGTCAGTGTCATTTGGAACAAAGATGCCGTCTGCGTAAACGAGATATTCGAAGCGCTGGGCATCGAACAGTCGCTCGCTTCGCAGCACCTGCGCATCTTGCGGCAGGCCCAGCTGGTGACCACCCGGCGCGAAGGTAAATTCATCTACTATGCCGTGGACCAGAACAAAATGCTGGCGGTAAGGCGGGCGCTGCTGCACCTGGGGGCGGGGAATGCGTGAACCGGCAGGCGTTGCTGGCCATCCGCCGGGTCTTGTCGGATATCGTTTTTACACGTCAATCCGCGCATACTTCGCATTGGCCTCGATAAAAGCCCGACGGGGTGGCACCTCGTCGCCCATCAGCATGGCGAACATACGATCGGCCTCGGCGGCATCGTCGATGGTGGCTACTTTCAGGATGCGGGTGTTCGGATCCATGGTCGTCTCCCAGAGTTGTTCGGCGTTCATTTCACCCAGACCTTTGTAGCGCTGCACCTTCACCGAATCGTCGTCCTCGCGGCCTCCGGAGAACTCCAATTGGGCTTCCTTCCGCTGCTTATCATTCCAGGCGTAGCGCTGGTTCTTCCCTTTTTTCACCAGGTACAGAGGCGGCTGCGCGATGTAGATGTGGCCTTTTTCGATCAGTACCCGCATGTAGCGAAAAAAGAAAGTCAGGATCAGGGTGGTGATGTGGCTGCCGTCGATGTCGGCGTCGCACATGATGACTACCTTGTGGTAGCGTAACTTTTCGGTGTTCAGGATGCGGTGGCCGTCTTCATTCTCGGCAATGCTCACGCCCAGGGCCGTGAAGATGTTCTTGATCTCCTCGTTCTCGTAAATCTTATGCTCCAGCGCTTTCTCCACGTTCAGGATCTTGCCGCGCAACGGCAGGAT
Source organism: Saprospiraceae bacterium (assembly GCA_046597295.1). Taxonomy (GTDB): domain Bacteria; phylum Bacteroidota; class Bacteroidia; order Chitinophagales; family Saprospiraceae; genus M3007. The sequence goes on along the minus strand of JBKJKS010000617.1, from coordinate 2,033 downwards.
GGCCTGGGTATGGCGGTCGCGGCCCTGCTTGGCCGTACCACCGGCGGAGTCGCCCTCGACGAGAAATACTTCGCTGTCCTCCGGGTTGCGGCTGGCGCAGTCGGCCAGTTTGCCGGGCAGGCCACTGCCGGTGAGCACGCCCTTGCGTTGCACCATTTCGCGGGCTTTGCGGGCGGCATTGCGGGCCGTGGCCGCCAGGATTACTTTCTCGATGATGCGCCGGGCCTGGTTCGGATTTTCTTCCAAAAAAGTCTTCAGCGCATCACCCACGCTGCGACTCACGATGCCGAGCACTTCGGAGTTGCCGAGTTCGCCCTTGGTCTGTCCTTTGAATTGCGGCTCCTGCACCTTCACGGAGATGACGGCGGTCAGGCCTTCCATGAAATCTTCGCCGGAGATGGCAAAGGTCATTTTTTTGAAATAGCCGTTATCATCCCCGTACTTCTTGAACTCGCGGGTGAGGGCGCGGCGGAAGCCACTGACGTGGGTACCGCCGTCGCGGGTGCTGATGTTATTGACAAAAGACACCACGTTCTCCGAATAAGACGTATTGTACATCATGGCGACCTCCACTTCCACATTTTCGTCGTTGGTAGTGATGTAAATAGGATGCTCGATCAGGTGGTTTTTGGCTTCATCCAAGTACAAAACGAACTCCTGCAGGCCGCCTTCGGAGTAGAATAGCTCCGTTTTGAAACCCTGCTCATCCTCTTCCCGCTCATCCACCAGCGACAGGCGCAGGCCTTTGTTGAGGTAGGACAGTTCCCGCAGGCGGTGGGCCAGCACGTCGAACTTATACTCGTTGGTCTCAAAAATCTCGGGGTCGGGCAGAAAAGTGACGATGGTGCCCCGATCGGTGGTATCGCCGATCATGCGCACGTCGTACTGCGGTTTGCCCTGCTTGTACTCCTGCTCGAATATCTTGCCTTCGCGGTGTACTTCGGCCCGCAGGAAGATAGAGAGTGCGTTGACGCAGGAAACACCCACGCCGTGCAGACCGCCGGAGACTTTATAGGTATTCTTGTCAAACTTACCCCCGGCGTGCAGCACGGTCATCACCACTTCCAGGGCCGATTTTTTTAACTTCTGGTGCATGCCGGTCGGAATGCCCCGGCCGTTGTCGCGTACCCGGATGCTATTGTCAGCCAGGATGGTCACCCAAATATCGCTGCAGTGGTGGGCCAGGTGCTCGTCGATGGAGTTATCCACAACCTCCCAGACCAAGTGGTGCAAACCTTTGGTATCGGTACTGCCGATGTACATACCAGGACGCTTGCGCACCGCTTCCAGGCCTTCCAGCGCGGTGATACTGCTGGCGCCGTAATCACTGCTGGCGCCATTTTCCGCAGCCAGCTTATCGGCGGCATCATTCAGATCTTTTTCGTCTTTCATGCTTGTAGTTTATATCGCAGCAATATTCCACGACGTGACGTATCCTTCTTGTCTTTTTAAAGGGTAGCAAAATTACGACAAAATACCCGGATTTTACTGCAAAAAGGAGAGTTTTTTGCAGTGCTACCTGTTCAAAATTATCATATTAAAATGCTGATTATCAGACAGTTATTACATGTGTAATCACATCTTTACAAAAAGGGTTTTTTTAGATTCCGCCAAGGCAAATAATAGTGCGTCACATTTCCGGGTAAATGGCCATGGAAGTGCCCGCAAAAGTCATTTTTGGGGAGGCTCAAAATTCGGGATGAATCAAGTTTTAGCCCATCATAGCGACGAATTCGTCGAACAAATACCGGGCATCGTGCGGGCCGGGGCTGGCTTCCGGATGGTACTGTACGCTGAAAGCCGGGTAGTTTTTCAGGCGAATGCCCTCTACGGTCTGGTCGTTCAGGTTGAGGTGGGTGGCTTCCACCAGGTTCGGGCTATCGTACACGGCTGCCTCGAGCACGCCAAAGCCATGGTTCTGACTGGTGATCTCGCTGCGGCCCGTACGCAGGTTTTTGACCGGATGATTGAGGCCCCGGTGGCCGTGGTGGAGCTTGTAGGTCGGCAAGCCCACCGCCAGCGCGAGCAGCTGC
>JBKJKS010000554.1:0-2914 GCA_046597295.1 Saprospiraceae bacterium | reverse complement strand
CTTCCGCGCGTGCAAGGGCATGCCGCTCCGGCAGGAAGTTTTTGCGCTGGATGCCCCTGAAAAAGGCGCGATGCTCGAACAACTGCGCCTGCAAGCCACCCCGTACAGCGCAATGACGCACAACTGCGAAATCCAGGTGCTGCAACCGCGCAATAGCAACCGGTACGCCGTTTTTGTGGTAAAAGAAAGCGAGGCCATCACTTACCACTACGAACGGCATCACGCCGATCCGCGGGTGGCGCACACCCTGAACATCGAGGTGGACGAATACGGCAATGTGCTCGAATCGGCCTCGGTGGTTTATGGTCGCTTGCAAATGCCCGTGGAACCGGAACTGCAAACAGCAGGGGGGAAGGATGCCAATTTATTGCATTGCTGCGAAAAAGCGGTGCAAGCCCAACGGCAGTTGCACGTCGTTTATTCGAAGAACGAATTTACGAACGACAACCAGCGCCGGGAAAAATCCTACCGCCTGCCCGTGCTGTGGCAGGCAAGCAGCTACGAACTGAATGGACTGGAAAAACCGACCATGGGAGACGATTGCGCATCGCCCCTGCAATTGTTCAGCATTGCCGATTTCAAAGGCATTTTGCAAAACCCCGCCGTATCGGCCCGCCCCTACCAGGACATCGAAGCGCCCGCCGGCCAGCGTAGCAAGCGCCTCATCGAACGGGCGCGCACCCTGTTCCTCGACGATACCGATTTGTCTTCCCCTCTTCCGCCGGGCGAACAGGGCGGGCGTGGCTTGGGATATGAAAATTACCAGCTGGCCTATACGCCCTCGCTGCGCGACGCCATTTACCAAAGCGACCCGGCGGCGGACAACACCGCGCCCGTCCAGGTGACGGATGCCGACCTGGAAGAAGGCCGTTTCGTCGCCCTCGAGGGCGATTGGTGGATTCGCTCCGGCCTAACGCATTTCGTATACGGAGACGATACCCCGCAAACGGCTTTCGGGCGCTTTTTTGCGCCGGTGGCCTACACCGACCCGTTCGGCTCCGTGTCGCAAGTGGAACATGATCCGCACACGCTTTTTGTTCAAAAAGCGACCGATGCGCTGGGCAATGTCAGCGCCGTGGATGCCTTCAATTACCGCGTTCTTGCGCCCCTGCGGATGCGCGACCCCAACGACGACCTCAGCGAAGTGTTGCTGGACGAGTTGGGTTTGGTGAAAGCCATGGCCGTGCTGGGCAAAGGCGATGAAGCGGACAACCTGAATGGCTTGACCGACTGGCAAAGCGATGACGCAACTGCTGTAGCTTTTTGGAAGGAGATTGCCCAACCCAAAACCGATTCCGCTGCGCTGCAACAGTACGGGCGCGCTTTGCTGCAACACGCCACGGTGCGTTTTGTGTATGATTTCGACCGCTTCCGCGCTTCCGGCGGCGACTCGCAATACCCCGTCGCAGTGGCCGGGATTTCCCGCGAAGAACACCACGCCGTATTGTTAAAACGCGGGCAAACGGAAAACCACCGCCTACAAATCGGCGCCGAATACAGCGACGGCCTCGGCAAAGTGGCCATGCAGAAAACCCAGGCCGAAGCGGGCGAGGCAAAAAAATTGCTGACCGCAGCGGATGGCAGCCACAGCGTGACCACCCTGGACACGGGCGATAAAATGCGCTGGGTCGGCAACGGCCGCACGGTGTATAACAACAAGGGCAACCCCATTCTGCAATACGAGCCGTATTTCTCCACTTCGGCGGGCTACGAATCCGCGCCCATCCTGGTGGAAAACGGCGTATTCGTGCAACTGACCTACGATCCTGTTGGGCGCGCTATCCGCAGCGATTTCCCGGACGGCACACACAGCCGCGTGGAGTTTGATGCCTGGCAGCAAACGAGCTTCGACCAGAACGATACCGCCACCGAAACCGCCTGGTACGCCGAGCGCATCGGCCAAACGGGCGAAGACCACATTTCCAAAGGATTGCGCCGCTCAGCCAAAAGCGTGGAGCGCCATGCCAATACGCCCTCGCGCCTGTTTTTGGACAGCCTCGGTCGCCCGGTGCTGGCCGTCGAGCATTTGCGCGACCAGCACGGCGCGGACGAGTACCACTACACCCGCATCGAGCTCGACATAGAAGGCAATGCCCGCGCCGTGTATGACGCCCGCTTCAACCGCGTGATGGCTTACGGCTACGATATGCTCGGCCATCGCGTGTTTCAGGACAGCATGGACGCCGGAAAGCGCTGGCTGTTCAACAACAGCCTCGGTAACCCGGTAAGGACATGGGACCAGCGGCGGCACCTGTTCTCCTACGCCTACGACGCGTTGCACCGCCCGCTCGAAAGCCGGGTACAGGGCGGCGACGGCGCCGAGCCGCTCGACACCGTTCATGAAAAAATCGTCTATGGCGAAAACCAGCCTGATGATAAGGCCCGACGCTTGCGCGGTAAGGTGCTCCGCCATTTCGACACCGCCGGGCGTATGGCGGTGGAAGCCTACGACTTCAAAGGCAACCCACGACAAAGCGCCCGCCAATTGGCGATCGAATACCAGAAAATGCCCGATTGGTCGGCGGACGACCCGGATGCGCTTTTACAGGAGGAAACATTTGTTTCTTCCACCCTTTTCGATGCGCTCAACCGGCCTGTTCAACAGGTAGCCCCGCGCAGCGACGCTGCGCCGACGCGTAAATACAACGTCGTCCAGATCACTTACAACGATGCGGGCCTGCTCGAACGCAGCTACGCCTGGCTGCAACGGGAAGAAGTGCCACAGGATCCTGACGGATCGGGACAGGTGCTGCTCGATCCGGCCACCGCCACTTTCCAGCCGGTGCGCAACGTGGATTACAACGAAAAAGCCCAGCGGACGCGGAGTCAGTATGGCAATGGCGTCAACACCCGCTACGAATACGACCCGCAGACTTTCCGGCTTGCACACCTGCGGACGGCCAGGAACGGCAAC
>JBKJKS010000540.1:0-5083 GCA_046597295.1 Saprospiraceae bacterium | reverse complement strand
GATGGCAGCGTAGTGGAACCCAACCGGGACCTGGATCTGCTGAAAGCCAACCACTACGTCCTGGGATACGAACAACGTTTCGGTCCGCATATGCGGGCCAAAATAGAAGCCTACTACCAGGACCTGTATAACCTGCCGGTGGAAAACAGGGACACCAGTTATTACGCGACCATCAACGAAGGCCTGGAATTCCGCTACGTGGACCTGGTGAACAAGGGAACCGGAAAAAACTACGGGGTGGAGATCACGCTGGAAAAATTCTTCCACCATAATTACTATTATTTGCTCAATGCCTCGCTGTATGAGTCGAAATACACGGCCCTGGACGGCGTGGAGCGCAACACCCAGTATAATGGTAATTACCTGGTCAACATCCTGTTCGGTAAGGAGTTCCCGAAACTTGGCAAAAAGCATAACCAGACCCTGGGCCTGAATGCCAAAGCCTTTTTCGGAGGTGGTAAAAAGATCATTCCTTTGCTCCGGGACGGACAAGGCCAGCTGGCCGTGGATCCGGACAAGGACCAGTTCTGGGATTACAAGCGAGCCTACACCAGCGATCTGGCCGACACTTACCAGATCATTGTCTCCGCCAGTTATAAATGGGACAAGCGCCGGACCACCCACGAGGTGTTTGTCAATCTGGACAACGTCACCAATAACAAGGGCAAATTGTCGGAATTTTACGACGAGAGTGAGCCCGGCAAAATCGGCTATGTCACGCAGTTCGGCTTTTTCCCGAATCTGATGTACCGGGTTTATTTTTAGAGGCTGTTTTAAAACAGCCTCTTATAACCAATTAAACAACATGAAAGCAGCCATCCGCTCCCAGTACGGCCCACCTGAGGTCATCAGCATCAGGGAAGTGAAAACGCCGGTCCCCGGGGACCGGGAAATACTGGTCCGGGTCCATGCGGCCACCGTCAACCGGACGGACTGCAGCATTTTATCGGGAAAACCGGCGGTTATCCAGCTTTTCACCGGCTTCTCCAGGCCCCGCTCCCCCAGCCCGGGGACCGATTTTGCCGGAGCGGTGGAGGCGGTCGGCCAAAAGGTCAGCGCTTTCCGGGTGGGCGATCAGGTCTGGGGTTTTAATGATACCGGGCTGGCTTCCCATGCCCAGTACCTGACCATCGCAGAAGATGCCGCCGTGCTGAAAATGCCGGCGCACATCACCTACGCCCAGGCGGCAGCCAGTGCGGAAGGCGCACACTACGCTTTGAATTTCATCAACAAGGTGACCCTGCGCGCCGGGCAAAAAGTACTCGTCAACGGCGCCAGCGGCGCCATCGGCTCGGCAGCGGTGCAAATCCTGAAGTATTTGGAACTGTACGTGGTGGCCGTTTGCGACACGAAGAACATGGGTGCGGTTGCCACTTTAGGCGCCGACCGGTTGGTCGATTATACCCAGACGGACTTTACCGATCAGCCCGAAAAGTATGATCTCGTCTTCGATGCCGTGGGCAAGAGCACCTTCGCCCGCTGCCGGCCCCTGCTGCAGCCGGGCGGGGTTTATATTTCATCGGAGTTGGGCCCGAATGCCGAGAACCTTTATTTGCCGCTGCTGACCAAGCTGCGCGGCGGCCAGCGGGTGATCTTTCCTTTGCCTACCAACATCAAAGGCAGCTTACATTTCATGCAAAACCTGCTGGAACAGGGCAAATTCAGGCCGCTGATCGATCGCAGCTACTCCCTGGAAGACATCCGGGCGGCCTATACGTATGCCGCCAGCGGTCAGAAAACGGGCAATGTGCTGTTGACTTTTGACTAAATGCCACACCCGCTTAGGTCGAACCAACCAGCTGCTTTATCGAATAAAAAATGCCCGGAATTGGCTCGGTGGTACTTTCGTCTCCTCACGGAGTAAACGAAATAATCATGAAGAACGGCTCAACCGCCCTCTTACCGGCGCCGGTGTCCCCGCCCCAAATGCTGAACAACCTGGCGCCTGACCTGCAGTGCGGTGCTTCATTAACCCCGGCCGAACGGGAAGCGATCACCCGGGACGTTCCCCTCAAAACGTGTAAAAAAGGGACTTTCCTGCTGCGGGAAGGGCAGGTGGTGACCACCTGTTATTCCATTATCAGCGGCTGTGTCCGGGAATACTACCTGATGGACGGCGAGGAAAAAACGACCGAATTTTTTACTGAGGGAGAGTCGCTGTACGCCGCGCCCAGCCGGATCCAGGGCACGCCGGCCAGACAGTACTGGGAGTGCATCGAAGACACTACCCTGACCGTAATGTCCCATGAGAAAGAGCAAGAACTTTACCGCCGGTTTCCCCGGCTGGAGTCGATGTGCCGCATCGAAGTGGAGCAAAAATTTGCCGCCTACCAGGCGGCGATGGCCCTCTACATGAATTCCACTCCGGAAGAACGCTACCTCCACCTATTAAAAACCCGGCCCGATCTGCTGGACCGCGTACCACAATACCAGCTGGCCAGTTATATCGGCGTGAAACCGGAGTCCCTGAGCCGGATCCGGGGCAGGATTCGGGCGGTGAGCCGGCAACAGAGCAAAACGGCTTACCATATTTAAACAGTGAGTTACAGCGTACGGCTACCTTTGCGGCCGTATGCAATTTCTAAAAAAACCGTCTTCCGCCGCCTGGTGGACATTGTTCGGACTGGGCACCGTATTGCTCCAGCTGCTGGCCCGCTATCAGCCCGACTGGGTCGAGCAGTGGTACAGCCGCGGCCTCTTTCAAGGCATCCGCTACGTGCTGGATGGCACCCTGGGGCGACTGCCCTTTCCGCCTTTTTACTTGTTTTGGATTGCGGTGATCGCTTTTTGGGTCGGGGTGTACCGTCGCCGGCCGGCCATGCGCGGGTTTTGGCCAAAATTCCGGTACGGACTGGTTCGGCTGCTTGGCTTGCTCGGCCTGGTGATCGGGCTGTTCTGCTGGCTGTGGGGTTTCAATTACGCCCGCGTCCCCCTGGCGACACAAATTGGCCTACAGGTGCAAGCCCTGGATTCGACCGCGCTGTGGCAGGAACTGCTAACCGAGACCCAGGTGCTGGACGCGCTACGGATGACCCTGGTCGGCAACGACACCAACGCCCTGGACGACGCCCGGTTCTGGCCACCCCAGGCCGAAGACACGATCCGGGCGGCGGTGGAAAAATGGCTGGCCGGCGAAAACTTCCCGGTCGGCGGCCGGGTGCGGGCGCGTTACCTGTACCCGGCCGGCCTGCTGTTCCAATTCGGCACCTCGGGCGTTTACTGGCCGTTCACCGGCGAAGGCAACCTGGAAGCCGGTCTGCATCCTTTGCGCCAGCTGCCGACGATGGCCCATGAAATGAGCCACGGCTACGGATTTGCCGACGAAGGCGTTTGTAATTTCATCGCCTATGTGGCTTGTGCGGAACATCCGAACGCGTATATCGCCTACTGCGCCCGGCTGGATTACTGGCGCACCCTCGTCCGGGCCTGCCGGCTGCTCGACGGCGAACGATTCAAAAGCCAGTTCCAGCCCACCATTCCACCGGGTCTGCTGGCGGATGAGCGGGCCATCCGGCGGCAACACGATAAATTCAGTGAGCTGGCGCCGGCCTGGCGATATCAGACCTATGATCGTTATTTGAAAGCGCAGGGCCTGAGCGCCGGGATGGACAGCTATTCGGAAGTACTGGGACTGGTGCGGGCCTGGAGGAGGGTGCGGCAGCCGGAACGGTAGCTGCTAAATAGCGCCAGGGAGCTTCGCACCATCTCCGGCACTGCCGATGTGGCCGCGATTAGGCGGCCATGGAAGGTAGTACATAGAAAGTGGCCTATAATTATATTTTTTCTATTTCTTCTTTGGACAGCCCGGTATATCGAATGATTTTCTCAACTGGTTCTCCATCAGATTTCATTTGTCGAGCGATTTCTGCTTTGCCTTCTGTTTTGCCTTCATCAAAAGAAGTATCCACCACATTTTTCAAATCGCGGTAATATTTCAGGCTCTCTTCGTATTTGTTTTTTTCATCCGGTGTGAATTTAGCAATCTCAGCGGCCTCGAACAGTTTTTTGAAACCGAAATCCGTAAACGGGTTGATATATTTGTCCTGAAGCGCCATGGCGGGTCATTTTAGAGCAAAAATACGACATCCAGCGTTGGTTTGCCCGCGCTTTTCCAGATTCGTTAAAGCAAACACGTTAGGTTCAACTTAAAGTTCCACATGGAAATCCGTGGTGCATTTTTTCTATCTCGCCAAGTGTTTCTTCCTTATTCCACCGAGCTAAGCCCAGGGCCGCGGCTCTGGGCTTAGCTCGGTGGAATAAGGAAGAAACACCTGGCGAGGCTTAAATTTTTTTTGCGCCGAACGGTTGGCATGCTGCAGTGCGTTGGCTTTGCGGGTTGGCTGTTTGCGGCATGACCAGTAAGATATTGTTCGCGGAAGATTTTCATTTTTACACTTTCATGTTTCTTTACGCGATCTGGGATATTTTAAAAGGATCGAGCAGGGGCTTTCTTATTTTTATCATTAATATAATTCAGTATTCCATTTCCATCCGCGACCACAAGACTTGAATTCGTGCCGGAAAATTCAAGAATCATTAAATTATTAGAATTAAATTCGAGCCAAATACTATATGTATACTCATCACGAGAGTTGAAATCCGGGTCTGGTACAAATTTTGTGATTTTCTTGGTTAGTTTTAAATGGGTAAAATCAAATTCCTTATAATTAGGAAAAAAACCAAATGAGGTTTTGCCATTTTTTTGGTCAAATTGAAATTCAAGTTCTTTTAGAAATAGAACTTCCCTCATCTCACCTGCAAGAAGAAAAATTCCAAACGAAAACGAAAGAATGGCAACCACCCATTTGTCTAAAGTGGTTGCACCGCCTATTATACCTATTATACCTATTCCCAAGCATAAAATCTCCAAAATGGTACTGTAGGTGAAAGCCCATTTTACGGGTTTTGATATTAACTTGAATGATTCATCATCATCTGATATTAAATCAAACCCGTATCTTTCTAATGTAAATTGAACCTGTGCTTTATTCATAAAATCAATGGTTCTTGTTACCGAGAACAACAGCATAGATGCTGTTGTTTCTGTACAAGAAATAATAGTCATTTATGCATAGTTGGTGGC
>JBKJKS010000186.1:0-3936 GCA_046597295.1 Saprospiraceae bacterium | reverse complement strand
TTCAATTTCCCAGCTGGAATGGGCCAGGCTGGAGGCGTTCAGCATATGCCTGGTCTATTCGACATCCACGGCGACGTTTACATATTCCCGGGGCAGATTATTGTTTGATCAACGCTTGGGCCACGAAGCGCCTGCCCGGCGCCGTTGCATCGCGCAGTTGCAGCCAGTAATGGCCGGCGGTCAGCCGGGCGACCGGCAATAAAGCCTGGTCGGCCACCGGCTGCCAGGGCAGCACCATTTTCCCCAGCGCATCGAAGCCGGCTACTTCCGCCTGCTGCAGCGTGGCCGGCAGCATCAGCCGGACGTGACCATCGACCACCGGATTCGGCGCGATCTGCCAGCGCTCGGCCAGTGCCGTTTCCTGCGTGGCGCTCGTGGCACAGGTCAGCGCTTCGAGCAAGGTGCTCGCTTCCACCCAGAAGGAGTCCAGCGGGAGCTGGAACGCCGCATTGTCGTACAAATCGGTATGGCCGGCGCCGGGCACGGTCTGCAGGTAGTTCCAGACGCCCACCGACTCGGCCCGGGCGTGCAGCAGGCTGCTGCCCTCCAGGTAGGCGATGTTGGCAGCGAGCCCGTAGGTAAAGGGCACCGTCGCATCCACCGTGCCGTGGATGCTCACCAGCGGTAGTTCCGCCGCATCGATCCATTCGCTGCGGTACAGGCCACCGGACATATTGATGACCGCACTGGCCTGCGAAGAGTACGTTTTGTTACTCGCCGTACCGCTCAGGCCTTCCAGACCACCGTTGGCGGTGACCAGGGTTTGTAGAAAGGCCGGTACGGCGTCGCCCGCATCCAGGTAGGCGGCATGCAGCGCCGTCACGGCCCCGGCCGAATAGCCGCCGATGAAAATATGGGCGGGATCGATGCGAAATTGATTGGCCGTCGCCGCATCTTCGCGGAAGTAGCGCACGGCAGCCTTCATATCGCCCATGGCCTTGACGGCCGTGTCGAAGATCTTGATGGAATCGGGATAGCCCAGTGCGAACACCGGATAAATACGATATTGGATGGACGCCGCCACGTAGCCTTTCTTGGCCAGCAGCTCGCACCAGCGCTGCATCATGAATTTGTCGCCGAAGACGAAACTGCCGCCGTGGGCCAGCACGACCACCGGGCGCTGGCTGAGGTTATCGCCTTGCGGCTGGTACACGTCCATCGAAAGCATCATGGCCAGACCGGTATGGCTCAGGGTCGGCGCATATTGTACGGTGGTTTTGGTGACCGTCGGGAACAGGTCGTCGAGGTAGCGGGCGCCATTACAGCCGGGGTTCTGGGCATGGAGCGGGCCGAAACCGGCAAAGAGGCAAAGCAGGATGGGGTAAAAGAATGGCTTCATATACAGTCAAGTTCGGACAAATGTAATTAAAAACAGACATTGGACTTGCGGACCCCGCATTCAGGTCAAAAACCGGCTAAAATGGCCCGTTTTTCCGGCACTTGGCCGTCCGGCGCCCCAAAACTTTAACACTTCATGCAACCTGCTGCCCGGTAGCCTGTCTTTTCAATCAAATCACGCAATGGACGCCACACAAACGCACCGCGACCTGATCGAACGCTGCCGGGAAGGCCGACGCGATGCCCAGTTCGAGTTGTACCGCCTGTATTCCAAGGCGATGTACAACACCGCACTGCGCATGGTTCAGCACCCCCACGATGCCGAAGACCTGTTGCAAAGCATTTTCATCGAGGTGTTCACCAAATTGGAGTCCTTTCGTTACGAGAGCAGCATTGGGGCCTGGATCAAACGGATTACAATCAACAAATGCATCAACTTCCTCAAAAGCCGGCGCCTGGCCTGGTCGGAACTGACCGCTGGCCTGGATCGGATGGAAGAAGCGGAGCCGGAGCCGGTGTCGTCCTACACCGTGGAATGCATCAACCAGGCGATCGGGCAATTACCGGACGGCTACCGGGTGGTTTTCAGCCTGTATGCCGTGGAAGGCTACGACCACGAGGAGATTTCCCAGATCCTCGGCGTGACCGAAGCCACCTCCAAATCGCAGTACAGCCGGGCCAAAGCGAAATTGCGGGAAAAGCTGAGCGCGATGTAGGAGGGTTTGTAAAGGTTGATGAAGGTTTATAAAAAATTGATAATCAGCAACATAATAGTCAAATCAAGGTGGTTTTGGAAGAAGATGAGCGGCAAATTGCTGACGGCCAACAACTAAACCCGTCTACATTTTTCTAAACCCCTCTAAACGGACTATCACCAATAACCTGTTCATGCACGATTCCATCAAAATATTCATCCAGCAGCACCGGGCCGCTTTCGACGGGGTACTACCCGGCGCGCACGGTTGGCCGGCGTTGCGCAAGATGCTTGACCGGCTGCCGGCTGCCGATGGGCTGGAACGGGAGATTCTGCTGAACCGCCTCCTGCTCGATGCCGCAATACCTTCCGACAGCGTCTGGACGAACATCGTGGCGGACTTGAATGCCCGCCCATCCAACGATCCGCTGGAGCAGTTCATAAGCCGGAACCGCGGTGAGTTCGACACAGCGCAACCGGATATGACACTCTGGGGCAGCCTGGAAGCCCAATTGCCGGTTGCTGCCGGCCGTACTGCGAAAAGAGTGGCTATTCATTGGCAGAAAACGCTACTACGGGCAGCGGCCTCCATCGTGCTGCTGGCTACCGGCGCCGGATTGGGCATCTGGTATTCCGCCGGGGCAGCAGCCGACCGGTCCGGCATGGCCATGAGCGAAGTATCGTCCGAATACCGCGAGCTGGAGCAGTTCTATCAACGGGATATCAACGTCAAACAGCAACAACTATCGACCTTCACCGGTAACCAACCTGGGGAAGTATACAACGATCTGGAGCAGATGGATGCCGCGATGCGGGAACTCCGCAGCGAACTGGCGACCGTGCCACCCGGCAACCGCGAACAGGTGGTGCGGGCCATGATTGAGAACTACAAGGCCAAAACGGCTATCCTTCAACGGGTTTTGGAACGACTGGAGCCGACCAAAACCGATCAAAACGACCATCAAGATCATGAAAGTAAGCAGATTTAACCGTTTTTGCGGCCTGGCATTCTACGGACTGTTCCTGGTGTGGAGTGTGCCGGCCCTGGCCGAAGGACCCCGGCAGGAATTTATCAAAACCCTCAACCGCGAGTTTACCACCAACGCCAACGGCATGACTGCCCTGTATAATAAGTACGGTACGGTGAACGTGAAATCCTGGAACAAAAACTCGGTCAAAATCGACATTAACATCATCGTCAATGCCAATAACCAGCGGGATGCCGACCGGATGTTCGACCGGATTCAGGTCAATTTTACCAACACCTTCGGGTATGTAAAGGCCGAGACCATGATTAGTGAAGACAAGAACGGCTGGTGGCCCAACGGGAACTGTCAGGATTTCAAGATCAACTATGAAGTATGGATGCCCGTCGGCAATCAACTGGACCTGAAGAATCGCTATGGCAACTCCGTCGTGGGCGCTATGAATGGTAAACTCACCGCCGAGATCAAATATGGCGACCTGCGCACCGAGGCCATCGGCAACGATGCGGAGCTGAATATTGGCTACGGCAGAGCCACCCTGGCACGGGTGGCCAACCTGACCGGCCAGGTCAGCTACGGCGGCCTCATGATCACCGAAGCCCACGATGTGCAACTGGACAGCAAGTATTCGGAAGTGAAAGTGGAACGCGCGACCACGTTGCGCATTACGTCCAAATACGACGATTTCACCCTGGGTACGGTGGACGACCTGCGCCTGCAGACCAAATACGCCAATGTACGCCTGCAGACTGCCCGCCTGGCCTACGTGACCGCGCAGTACACCGACGTGAAGATCGGGGCCCTCAGTGAAGTGGCCGATGCCGACCTGACCTACGGCAGCCTGCAGGTGGTCATGCTGAACAAAGGCTTTACCGGCGTGAACGTGGTGGGCAAATACGCCGATGTGGAAATCAGCAT
>JBKJKS010000170.1:0-8780 GCA_046597295.1 Saprospiraceae bacterium | reverse complement strand
CTGCTGATTTTGTCGACCATCGGTTTCGCTTTTTATTATCAATGGCAGATCGGCCTGCTGCTGCTGTCCTGGTTACCCCTCTACGGATGGATCGCCTGGCGTTATTACGCCCGAATTATTGCCGGGCAGCAACGGGTTATGCAAACCTACGCCCATACGGAAAGTACGTTCGTAGACACCGTAGCGGGTGCCGGTACGATCAAATTATTCAATCGCCAAAGCCTGTTCGCCGGTTTAGTGCGTACCGTATATGCCGGCTACCAGGGAAGCATTTTTGCAATGGGTAGAATTATCCTGCAATTTGGTTTTTGGACGGAAATAGCCGGGGCTATGTTTATCAGTGCCGTGCTATTGTTCAGCGCTATTTTTACCCTGCAGGGCAGTATGACGGTCGGGATGATTATTGCTGTATTGCAGATGACCTCCCTGGTCGTCGGTTCGGCAGCGCGCTTAAACCTGACGCATATTCAACTTCAGGAAGCGCGGGTGGCCTTTGGGCGAATGCAGGAATTCACCGCGCTTCAACCGGAATATCTGCTGGCCAACGATGCACAGTTAGCCGTCATTGATGACTTTCAGGAATTAAGGGCCGAAAATCTTGCTTATCATTTTCCAGGACGGACACCTTTACTGGAGCAAGTTTCCCTGACCGTACGCAAGGGCGAATTGGTTGTGCTGACGGGTAAAACCGGAAGCGGCAAAAGTACGCTTTTGCAGATCTTTCAAAAATTCTATCCGCCCGGCAGTGGCCAGGTGCAAGTAAACGGGATTGATCTATCCGCCGTTTCTACCTTTTCCTGGCGAAATTGTCTGGGCGTAGTGGAGCAGGAGACCAACGTATTTGATGGCTCCCTGGCGGACAACGTCTTACTTGGAGAAGTGCTGCATGATGTCCAGCCGCTCCATGATTTTTTAGCCCACTATGGTTTCGACACTCACTTTGCCAGTTTTCCGCAGGGTATTGCGACATTGATCGGCAAAGAAGGCATATCCATATCGGGTGGCCAGAAACAGTTGCTCGGACTTGCCCGCGCTTTATGGAGAAAACCGCAATTGCTCCTGCTGGATGAACCCACCGCTGCTTTAGATCAGGAGACGGAGCAGTTCGTCTTGAAGTTATTGCATACTTTAAAGCGAGACATGGGCATTCTGCTATTAACGCATCGAAAAGCAGCGGAGTGTGGTGCCGACCGCGTGTATGGTATTAATAACCACAGCAGTCAGTGCCTATCTACCCAACCTGTGCCAACGGACCCGATTCATAAATTTGATATTTCATGCGCGTGACATATGGGGATACGTGATAAATCCCTTTTGACCGTTTATCACTTTTTTCACTATTTTTTTGCTTGTAGTCATGAAAAAAATTTCTGTTCAAGAACTGGCCACGGTAGTTGGCGGTTCCAATCGTCAATGCCTGATTGATGGCATTTTGACCGGCGTTGGCTTTCTTCTCGGAGGCTTAGCAGGGGGTCTCCTAGGGGGGCTGACTGGTGGCGCAACGGGCGTAGGATTAGGAAATTCCGACGGTTGTTTCGGCTAATTCAACAATTACTACAAAACGGGGTGAGTTAAATTGTAACATAAGGTACAAAATAGCTCACCCTATTCATCTTTAAAAAAAACTGTTATGAAAAAGATTAATCAAAAACAACTGGCCACTTTGAGTGGCGGTTTGAGTGGGGCGGAGTGTTATGCGGCAGGCCTGGGCTTCATCTTTGGTGGATTGCTGGTATCAGGACTGCTCTGGGAGTCTGGCGTAATCTCCTCCTGTTGGAATTCATAGTTGAGCGTTCTAATTAGCAGCCTGCCCTGCTACAGTACAAATCAGTAGTGTTCATCTGCAAATCCATTATTACAGATGAATGCTACTGACTTTAAAAAATATTTTATTACCTAAAGGTGAAGCAATCCCATTTTTTCACTTTTCAAAATTTAAAAAGCATGAGCAAAGGCATGATCGTCTTAGTGGGCATTGGTTTTCTTGTCCTCCTGGGCATAATAAACTATTTTTTTAAAATTCTTCCTCCTGGAACAACAAACAATGTGCTTATTATGGCCGCAGTTTTAAGTGTCATATTCATTCTTGCGCAAAGAAAAGAAAATCTGTTTAGGCTATGATCCGGGAGAGCATGCTGTCGGAGCGCAAGAGGCCCGATTGACGTTAAGAGGAATAGGCAAATCTGTAGATTTGCTACCTTTGCGCCTCTTAACCGACTATTCCTTTGATCTATCACCGATGTGCCTGGTTCATTATACTTGTCCTGCTGATAGCGGCCGGCTGCAAGAAGAACTCCCCAATGGCTACCGACCCGTCCGCTGCTACTGGAGCGCCCCTCTTTTCCCTGCTGCCTGCCTCGTCTACCGGCATCGACTTCCGCAATGACCTGAGCTATGACAAGGATTTTAACATTTACAAGTACCGCAATTTTTACAATGGCGGTGGCGTAGGGCTTGGCGACGTAAACAACGACGGGCTGCCGGACGTGTTCTTCTCCTCCAACATGGGTAAGAATCGCCTGTACCTGAACCGCGGCGATTTCAAATTCGAAGAGGTGACGGACCGGGCGGGCGTTGCCGGCAAGGGCTCCTGGTCCACCGGCGTGGCCATGGCCGACGTGAACGGTGACGGCTGGCTGGATATTTACGTGTGCAATTCCGGGAATCCGCGGGAGGAAGAAAAGCAAAGCCAGGCGTTCAGCCGCGAAAATGAGTTGTTTATCAACAACCGGGATGGCAGCTTTACGGAACAGGCCGCCGCCTATGGCCTCAACGATGGCGGGCTCACCACCCACACCGCTTTCTTCGATTACGATCAGGATGGCGATCTGGATGCCTACATCCTCAATAACTCATTCCGGCCCATCGGTTCGTTCGACCTGCGGCGCAATCTGCGCTATACCCGCGACAGCCTGGGGGGTCATAAGCTGCTGCGCAACGATAATGGGCATTTTACGGACGTCAGCGTGGCCGCCGGCATTTTGGGCAGCGTCATCGCTTTTGGTCTCGGAGTCACCGTTGGCGATCTGGACCAGGATGGCTGGCAGGATATGTACGTCTCCAATGACTTTTTTGAGCGCGACTACCTGTACCACAATAACCACGATGGCACTTTCAGCGAGGTACTGGAAAAGCAGATGCGCCATATCAGCGCGGCCAGCATGGGCGCCGACATGGCCGACATCAACAACGACGCCTACCCCGATATTTTTGTAACCGATATGCTGCCCGAACCGGACCACCGGCTCAAGACAACGACCTCGTTCGACAGCCCCGACCGGTTTCGCTACACCACCGGCAGCGGGTACTACAATCAGTTCACCCGCAACATGCTGCACCTCAACAATGCTGACGGCACCTTTTCGGATATTGCCTGCCTGGCCGGCGCCGAAGCGACCGACTGGAGCTGGGGCGCGCTACTGCTCGATATGGACAACGATGGCTGGCGCGATCTCTACGTGGCCAACGGTATTGCCCAGGACCTGACCAATCAGGACTACCTGATGTTTGCTTCTGACCCCACTATTCAGCAGGAAATCATCGCTGGGGGCAAAGTGGATTTCAAACGCCTGATCGATTCGATACCCAGTGAAAAAATACCCAACTATGCTTTTCGGAATAACGGCAACCTGACTTTCACCAACCTGGCGCCGGCCTGGGGACTGGCCCAGCCGGGCTTCTCCAATGGCTCCGCCTATGGCGATCTGGACAATGACGGCGACCTGGATCTGGTGGTCAACAATGTGAATATGGAGGCCTTCGTCTACCGGAACGAGGCCAATCAACAACTGACGGACAACCACTTCCTGAAATTTGAACTGCAGGGTGAAGGTCAGAACACCGCTGCTTTTGGCGCCAAGATTTTCCTGCGCAGCGGCGGAAAAACTTTTTACCAGGAGCAAATGCCTATGCGCGGTTTTCAGAGTTCTATGGATCCCCGACCAAACCTGGGCCTGGGCAACATGACCGTCGTGGATACGGTGCTGGTGGTCTGGCCGGGCGGCAAAAAGACTACCCTGCTCACCAAAGTGACGACTAATCAAACCCTGAAACTTGCCCAGGCCCAGGCCAATGCCGGCCCGGCCGACCTGTCTTTTCTGCGACCGCCCGCTAAACCGCTTTTTCAGGAGGTAACCGGGACGCTGCGCATTCCCTGGGAGCACCGCGAAAGCACCTTTTCCGACTGGGACCGTGATCGCCTGTTATTTTTTCTGTATTCCACCGAAGGGCCGCGCCTGGCAGTGGGCGACGTGAACGGGGACGGCCGCGAGGATTTTTTTGTCGGGGGCGCCAATGGACAGCCGGGGGCTATTTTCGTGCAGACAGCGGACGGTCATTTCCAGGCGACCAGGCAGCCCGCGCTGGAAGCCGATGCGCTGTGTGAAGACGTGGATGCCGCGCTCTTTGATGCCGATGGCGACCGTGATCTGGATCTCTACGTTGCCTCGGGAAGCAACGAAGCCGAGCCATTGAGCCCGGCGCTGGCCGACCGGCTGTATTTCAACGATGGAAAGGGGCGCTTCACCCGTAAAACCGATGCTGTGCCGGGCCAAAAACCCTTCGCCACCGCCTGCGTCCGTCCGGCGGACCTGGACAAGGACGGCGACCTCGACCTGTTCGTCGGTATGCGGCTGCTGCCCGGCAAAGTGGGTCAGCCGGTGGGCGGCTTTCTGCTCCTCAATGACGGAAAAGGCTACTTCATCATGCAACAAACCGACGCGCTCAAAAATCTGGGCCTGCCCACCGACGCCACTTGGGCGGATGTAGACGGCGATCAAGACCCTGATCTGATAGTCGTGGGCGAATGGATGCCCATCCGGGTCTTTATCAATGATAAGGGTCAGCTCCGCGCCAGTGATGCCGGACTAAATCAAACGGCCGGCCTTTGGAAACGCATTTCCCCTGGCGACTTCAACGGCGACGGGAAAGTGGACTTCCTGGTGGGGAATATCGGCCTTAACTCCCGTCTCGACGCCTCGGTAGAAGAACCATTATGCCTGTTTTTCAACGATTTCGATAAAAACGGCACTTCGGAGTCGCTGCTCAACCGCTACAACGGCGGCATGCTGCTACCCTTCTCGCTGCGTGGCGACCTGGTCAGTAACCTGCCAATGCTCAAGAAAAAATACCTGCACTACCGCCGCTACGCCGGACAAGGCATGCGGGATATTTTCACGCCCGAACAAATGCAGGGCGCGGTGGAACTGCAGGTGACCACCCTGGCCAGCGGCGTACTGCTCAATTTGGGCAGCGGCAAATTCTCTTTCACCGCTTTGCCCAGTGAAGCCCAGTTTGCGCCTATGTACGGCATCACCATCGGCGATTTCGACGGCGACGGCCGGCAGGATGCGCTGACCGGCGGTAATTTCCTGGGCAGTAAACCCGAGTTTGGTTTTCAGGATGCCGACTACGGCCTGTTTTTGAAGGGCGATGGGCAGGGCGGTTTTGTGCCCGCCCGCTCGTGTCAGACCGGCTTTCGTTTGGAGGGCGAGGTGCGGGATATCAAAACCGTGCGCGTGGGTGGCCAGGCGTATTTTCTGGTAGCACGGAATAATATGGAGATTGCCGTTTTCAGGTAGTGCCGATCTTTAAAAGCTCACTGCCAACCGGAAACACCCTATTATTGCCGGAGAAACTACCCTCTTTCTCCCTGTCCCATGCGCATTGTCCAACTCACTGATCTGCACCTACCACCCGCCGGCACCAAGACCGAACTGGGCGTTGATACCCAAAAAAACTTTCTGGATATGCTTCCCCGGGCGGCTGCGCTCCAACCCGACCTGCTGGTACTAAGCGGCGATCTGTGCTATGATGTGGGCAGTGCTGCTACCTACGCCTGGGTGCGCGAAAAAATGGACGCGCTCGATATTCCTTACGCCGTGATGGCCGGCAACCACGACGATGCTGCCCTGCTCGGGCCGGCATTTGAGCTGACCGTACTTCAAAGTGAAGTCTATTTCAGGCGGCAGCTTGGTCAACAGACGATCCTGTTTCTCGATACCGCGTTGGCCACCATCAGCGATGTGCAGTTAGCCTGGTTGGAAGAGCAGTTACAAGCGATTTCAGGACCCGTTCAACTGTTCATGCATCATCCGCCTTTTCCGGTGGGGATGCCCTTCATGGATATTACCTGGCCCTTCCGGCGTTCCGCGGACCTGATGGCTGTTCTGTCCCAGCACCCGACACCGGTGTATGTGTACTGCGGCCACTACCACACGGAGCGGGTCGCCCATGGCGGCCAGGTGCACGTGCACATTACGCCCTCGCTGTATTTTCAACTGGATCCGGAACTGATCCACCCGGCCATCGAGCATACGCGGATCGCTTTACGGGTCATTGATTGGCAGGAAAACCGGCTTTCTACTTTCGTCCAATATTTTGATGGCCATGCGGTGTAATGAACTTGCTGCGGGTTGAAAACCCTTATAACTCATAATTCATAATTCATAATTCCCTATGCCCCTCGTCTCTCCGCTCCCGGCCGACCACGATTCCGAAGTAGCTGAACTGGCCCAATTCTTCCAGGAAACGCTCGGTTTCTGTCCCAACAGCGTACTGACCATGCAGCGCCGGCCCGCTATTGCCAAGGCATTCATTAGCCTGAATAAAGCGGTCATGGAGAACCAGGGGCGCGTGACCAGCGCTTTGAAACGACTCATTGGCTACGTGGCCAGTTTAACCGCCGGTTGCCGCTACTGCCAGGCCCACACCATTCGTGCCGCCGAACGCTATGGCGCCGCTGAGGGGCAACTCGAAAACGTCTGGGCTTATAAAACCCACCCACTGTTCAACGCCGCCGAACGCGCCGCGCTGGATTTCGCCGTGGCCGCTTCGGTCGTACCGAACAGCGTGGATGAAGCCATATCGGTGGAATTGCGCCGGCACTGGGACGACGGCGAGATCGTCGAAATACTGGGCGTCGTCGCGCTGTTCGGTTACCTCAATCGCTGGAACGACAGCATGGGTACCACCCTCGAAACGCCGGCGGAGGCAAGTGGTCAGGTGTGGTTGGAAAAGCAGGGCTGGACGGCTGGAAAGCACGGCTGAAGCAGGCGGACCGGTAAGGTACACGCATCAAACTTTGGAGGCCAAACCGGCCGATTCATCCCTTTCTCTACCCTGCTTATCGAAATTTCACGGTACCTGTCCCGGTTCCGCGTTCTTTTGTGGCCAAAATAAGCACTGTACTTTTCGCCAAACGCCTTTCCAATTCTAGATCAACAAACATGAAAAAATTGCTTTTTTTTGTAGTATCCCTCTTTGCATGCAGCGCCTTTGCACAGGCGCAGAACGCCGAAGAAATCGTCGCCAAGCACCTCGCCGCCACCGGTGGAGATAAATGGGCCAAGATTCAAACCGTTAAAATGGAGGCTAAAATTGCCGCCGAGGCCGCCGCTGGCATGAATATTCTCTGGACCATGACCGCCTCCCGGGACAAGGCCGCCCGCATGGATGTATCGGTCATGAACATGAGCCAGACCACCGTCGTCAAGGGCGACCAGGGCTGGAGTACCAACCCCTTCGCCGGCAAAACCGACCCCGAACCGATGACCGCCGATCAGGTGGCCTCGATGAAAGAAATGACCGATATTGACGGCACCCTGGTCGGTTATAAAGAGAAAGGCTACACCATCGAGTACGTTGGTACCGAGGACGTAGATGGCACGGAAGCCCTCAAAATCAAGGTGACCAAACCTAAAAAGACGGAGTATTCCTTTTTTGACCCGTCCAATTTCTACGAAATTAAAAGAGTGGACGTCGAAGAAGTGGATGGTAAAACCATCGAGAATGCCATTCTCTATTCCAACTTCAAGGAACAGGATGGCATCGTCCTGCCCTTCAGCATGCAACAAGCCGGCGGCGGCATGGGCAACGCCACCATTACCATCACTACCGTGACCTTCAACCCGCCGGTGGACGACCAGATCTTTGAGATGCCGAAGAAGTAGAGATGCATGGGAACGCGGATGACGCGGATACAAGTAAACGCGGATGACGCGGATTTTAAATCCGTTTAATCCGCGTTTGGTACATCCGCGTCATCCGCGTTCCCATTTTAATCAAGGATGACGCAAATTTCCAGAACATTCAAGTCATTGACAATGAAACAATTGGCCCTATTTTTTCCGCTCTTTTTATATCTGATTACCGCCAACGCCCAGCAGAAAATCTCTTCCGCCACCTTTGGCGCCGTGGAAGCCCGCAGTATTGGGCCGGCGGTCATGGGTGGGCGCATCACCGCCATTGAAGGTGTGCATAACAACACCAAAACCCTGTACGTCGGTACGGCGGGCGGCGGCATCTGGAAGTCCACGACGGCGGGCATGACCTTCGAGCCGATCTTCGATAAATATCCGCAAAGCATCGGCTGCCTGGCCATCGACCAGAACAAACCGGAGACCATCTGGGCCGGCACCGGCGAGAGCAATATGCGCAACAGCGTAGCCGTCGGCCTCGGCATCTACAAATCCACCGACGCGGGCCGTAACTGGACCCGCATGGGCCTCGAAAATTCGGAGCATATTTCCAAAATCGTGCTGCATCCCACCGATGCCAATACGCTGTACGTGGCGGTGCCCGGCAAACTCTGGAGCGATAGCCCCGACCGTGGCCTGTACAAAACGGTCAACGGAGGAAAAACCTGGGAAAAGATCCTCTACACCGATGAAAAAACCGGCTGTGCCGACATTGTCATGGACCCGCGCAACCCCGACGTGCTGTTCGCGGCCATGTGGCAATTTCGCCGGACTCCTTATTCCTTCACTTCCGGCGGCCCCGGC